>CAZMMY010000269.1:0-3396 GCA_964567495.1 uncultured bacterium | reverse complement strand
TGTGCGGATCGGCACCCTGGCCCTTATCGGCGGCTGCTCCAAGGTCGTGCAGGACGTTCCTCCTTTTATGATCGCGGACGGCCATCCAGCCCGCGTCTATGGCATCAATTCGGTTGGCCTGGAGCGCGCGGGCTACTCCAAAGAAGAAAAGAATTTCGTCAGGCGGACTTTCAAGACCCTTTTCCGCTCCGGCCTCACGGTCAAAAACGCGCTGGCCAAAGTCGACGAAGAAGGCGCGTCATATCCGTCCCTGACTATTTTAAAAGAATTTTTGCTGAGCTCCGAGCGCGGCGTCTGCCGCTAAAAGGCTCCGCAGCCTCTTTATGAAAACCATCGGCTTGATCGCGGGCAACGGACGATTTCCCGTTCTGGCCGCGAAGGAAGCACGGGACGAAGGCTACAAAGTCGTAGTCTGCGGCATCGAAAAAGAGGCAGAGCCCGCTCTCGAAAAAATGGCCGACGCTTTCACGTGGGTCAAAGTGGGCGAGCTTAAAAAGCTGGTGAACTTTTTCCGTTCCAACGGTGTTCACGAAGCCATCATGGCCGGAAAAGTCGAAAAGATCCGGCTCTTTCAGGAAAATGTCCGGCCTGACCTCGAAATGGTCAAGGTCCTGGTCAAAACGCGCGACTTCAAAGACGATTCGCTGCTGTCCGGTATCGCGGACTATCTCCACGGTGACGGGATCGACCTGATGGATTCCACTTTTCTGATGAAGCAGTGTCTTCCGGGCCCGGGCGTCCTGAGCAGGAAGAAACCTTCGAAAGAAATTCTGGGCGACCTGGAGTTCGGCTTTCGCATGGCCAAGGTCATTGCGGGTGCCGACATCGGCCAGACTGTGGTCGTGAAAAAGAAATCCGTGCTCGCGGCTGAAGCTATCGAAGGAACGGACCATGCGATCCGCCGCGGCGGCGCGCTGGGAGACGGAGGCGTGACCGTGGTCAAGGTCGCGAAGCCTAATCAGGATATGCGCTTCGACGTTCCGGCAGCGGGCTTGAGGACCATCCAATCACTGGTCGAAGCAAAAGCTGCAGCTTTCGGCTTCGAAGCAGGTAAAACCATTTTTCTGGACCGCGAAGAATTCGTGAAGCGGGCCGACCAGGCGGGAATCGTCGTCGTCGGGTTGAACAGTTCAGGCACTTTTTAGGAAAAGCCATGAAAAGCACCGAGAAAGAAACGAAAGATTCCGTACTCGCCCTTCAGCGCAAGCTGCAGGAATCCACCGCGCTTTACGAAGTTTCAAAGGCCATCAATTCTTCCGTCAATCTCGAAGTCGTGACCAAGGCGGTCATGTCCATCCTTCACGACAAAATGGGCATGGAACGCGGCACGCTGACGCTGCTTGACGCGCGGACGGGCGAGCTGGTTGTCGAGGCCGCGCACGGCCTGGATAAAAAAGCCATCGAAAAAGGCCGTTACCGCGTGGGCGAAGGCATCACCGGCAAGGTCGTGGAGGCAGGCGAGCCTATCGCCGTTCCGAACGTCGGAAACGAACCCCTTTTCCTGAACCGTACCAAGTCACGCGACCTGACCCGCGATAACATTTCTTTTATCTGCGTGCCCATCAAGCTGGACCAGAAGACCATCGGCGCACTTTCGGTCGACAGGCTGTTCTCCGAAGACATCTCGCTGGAAGAGGACGTCCGCCTCCTGACCATCATCAGTTCCATGATCACCCAGGCCGTGCACATCCACATGCTGCACGAAAAAGAAAAAGAAAAGCTGACCCAGGAAAATATCCTGCTCAAGCGCGAGCTGAAAAAGAAATTCCACCCGGCCAATATCATCGGCGAATCGAAGCGCATGACCGACGTTTACGAGGCCATTGAAACCGTCAGCCAGAGCAAGGCTACCGTCATGCTGCGCGGCGAGAGCGGGACGGGTAAGGAAATGATCGCGCACGCTGTCCATTACAACAGCAACCGCTCGAATGGCCCGTTCATCAAGATTTCCTGCGCGGCCCTTCCTGAAACATTGCTGGAAAGCGAACTCTTCGGCTATGAAAAAGGCGCTTTCACCGGGGCTATGAACTCCAAGCCCGGCCGTTTTGAAATGGCCAATGGGGGCACCCTGTTCCTGGATGAGATTGGTGACATCTCGCCCAGCACCCAGGTCAAGCTCTTGCGCGTGCTGCAGGAAAAGGAATTCGAACGCGTGGGCGGCACGCAGACGATCCGCGTCGACATCCGCCTGATAACCGCGACCAACAAAGACCTTGAGTCTGAAGTCCAGAAGGGGAAGTTCCGCGAAGACCTTTATTACCGCTTGAACGTTATTCCCATTTTTCTTCCTGCGCTGCGCGAGCGCCGCGAAGACATTTCCCTTCTCCTCGAATTTTTCCTTCGGAAGGCGAATGAAGAAAACCGCAAGGACGTGAAATTCATTTCCGACGCTACTATGGAAAAACTGGTCGACTATGCCTGGCCCGGCAATGTGCGCGAGCTGGAGAACGCGGTCGAGCGGGCGGTTGTTCTCTGCAAATCGGATACTCTGACTCCTGACCTTTTCCCGATCCTCGGTGTTAAAAAGAACGAAAATGGCTCACCCTCTCTGTCGGGTGTTCCCGCCAGTGAAACCGGCACCGGCCTTTTTGCCGAAAAAGTCGAGGCTCTGGAAAGACAGCTGATCCAGGACGCCCTTCAGAAAACCGGCGGAAACCAGCGCAAGGCCGCGGCCCTTCTCGGGGTCACGGAGCGCATCCTGGGCTACAAGCTCAAAACCTACGGCTTGAAATAGGTCCACATTCCTGTAGGTCTCCCCGGGCTCCCGGTACAAAATTGTGTTCCACCAGGCGTTTTTAGCCTGCTTTTCCCTATACAGCCGAAACTCCCTCCTTTGGCATAGTCCTTGCTTTTAAGCCCTCAAGGATAACCCCGTTTATGAAAAAAATTGAAGCCATGATCAGGCATGAAAAGCTGGAGGCGGTATGGCTGGCCCTTGAAAAGGCCGGGTACCCTGGGATTACCGTGACCGAAATCACCGGCCACGGGCTTCAGAAGGGGACCCTTCGTGAATGGCACGGCAATCGCATGAAGCTCGATTTTCTTCCGAAGCTCAAGATCGAAGTCATTTGTCCGGATGCGGATGCCGCAAAAATCTCAAGATCGATTGAAAAAGCCGCTTTTACGGGCTCTGTAGGCGACGGGAAAATCTTCGTTTACGACGTCCGGGACGCGGTCAGAATCCGAACAGGAGAGAGAGGCCGCAAGGCGCTGGTGTAGGTTACTCGGGCGAGCTGCATTCCGCTTTTTGGGGAAAAAGCGGACCTGTCTGGAAGCCCTGATTTTACGGGCGTCAGAGCCGGACAGTAATTTCAAAAACAACAATAAAGAAACTTGACATTGGTATGTCGAGGGGCTAGCATTTTGTTCCCTGCAAAGGGTATTAGGCTTCCTCGA
>CAZMMY010000268.1:0-3413 GCA_964567495.1 uncultured bacterium | reverse complement strand
ACGCGTATGTACGATCTCGCGCAGAAGCCGCACGTCGCGGTCCTGAATATGGCGGCGGTCTTCGCGGAGATGCAGCGTAATGCCGTCGGCGCCCGAACGCTGCGCGTGGCGGGCCGCGAGGGCCGGGCTGGGAAAATCGGCCTTCCGCGCCTGACGTACCGTTGCAATATGGTCGAGATTGACGCCGAGTTCTGGCATTTTATTTTTTAATCAGGATTTTAACGGAGATTTTGTCCGCTTTTAGACTAAGGCCTTCAGGCAGGATGACCTGCGCCTCAACGTTGTGTTCGCCTTCCTGCAGGTTCGACGCATCAACGTAGGCGGTAATCTTGTCCGGCCCCAGGCCTTCAAATTCCTTGCGCGGCCCTTTCAGCGTAACAACGACCTTCTCGGGCTTGAATTCCGCTTCCTGCTTACCCGCGGGCAGAAGGACTTTAACAGGAATGTCTTTGAATTCTTTTTCATCATAGGCTTCCTGAATGGGGACGTACAGGTCAACCACGTCCTCGCTCAAAATCTTGATATTAGCGGGAATTTCCAGGTTGAGGGTGCGGCGAAAAGGCCGTATGCGCCCGACAAGATCGACTTTCTCAGTCTTGATCGACTGCAGCTTCTCAAGCTGTCCCTTGGGACCTTCCAGCATGGCGGCGTTCGGGTTCATTTCGATTTTGTCTGTGTCAACCTTGTATCCGAAAGCCGGCTCACCGAGAAAGTTCGGCTTGATCGCGACTTTCTGAACGATCAGTTCGTCGAGCGTCACGTCTAAAACCTCCGGCTCGATTTTGACAATCCGGATCTGCGGCGTCTTGAGCTTGATCTCCCCGGCCTCAATCCGGAAAGAATATTCGCCCGCTTTTTTGACTTCGGTGCCGATTTCATGGTAGGCCTTGATTTCTTCGGACATCAGGTCGGAGAGCATAGCGCGCGGCGCCATGAACGTCACCTGGACGGAAGGCACCGACATTTTCAGGATGCTCATCTGCGAATTATTGACCTTTACCTCGACCGGCACGTAGCGCGTAACCTCGATGCCTTCTTCGCCTGTAGCGTAATACCAAAGGCCGACAGCCAGGAAAAAGGAGACCATCTTGAGGCCCCAGTTGCGGGTCAGCCAGGTCATGACGATTCACCTCTTTTAAAGGCACGCCAGCTTCTCTCCATGAAATCCTTGAAGTTTTTCTTCTCTTCTACGGTTTTGAACAGGCTGGTCAGCATGCGGCGCAGCTCTTCGTCGTCCGCGGCACGGCTGAGTTTGCCGTAAACCGAAACGGAAATATTGCCCGTCTCTTCTGAAACAACCACACAGACCGCGTCGCTGTCCTCAGTCAGGCCCATGGCCGCGCGGTGGCGGGTGCCCAGCGAGCGGGCGATGTCCATGTTCTGGCTGAGCGGAAAAAGCGAGCCGCAGGCCGCAATACGGTCGCCCTGGATGATCAGGCCGCCGTCATGCGTCGGGGTGTTCTGGCTGAAAAGTGTGATCAGGAGCTCCGTGCTCATCTTCGCGTCGATCATGATTCCGGTCTCGATATAATTCTTCAGGCCGACTTCCCTTTCAATGGCGATCAGGGCGCCGACCTTATTGCGGGACATGTGTTCGCAGGCCTGGATCAGCTCGTCCAGAGTGCCGCCCTTTTTGAAAATACCGCCCGACAGCGTGTTCTGCCCCATACGGGCAAGGGCACGGCGCAGCTCGGGCTGGAAGATAATAAGGAAGGCCACAACGCCGACAGCAAAGAGCTTGGTCAGCACCCAGTTGATGCTGTTAAGCTGCAGAAATTTGGCGATGTTGAAGATGACGGCCATGACAACCAGCCCCATCAGGACCTGGAGCGCACGGGTGCCTTCAAAAAACCGGATGAGATAGTAGACCAGGACCCAGATAAACAGGATCTCAAGCAAAGGCCGCCAGGAAAGGATCAGGGCTTCCAGAAGGTTCATTTTTTTCCGAAAAGGGTGAATACCAAGGTTAACAAAAGGCTCAGGATTACGGAAGTCATGAGCGGAAAATAAAAAGTGAAATTCCCGCGCTTGACGTAAATGTCTCCCGGAAGACGCCCAAAGCCCGCCTTCCCGAGAAAACCGACCGCCAGGCCGGCTGCAATCAGAATAATCCCGAAAAAAATAAGCGTTTTCGCAAAATCGCTCATGATTTTTCGTCCCCCGAGCCTGTTATGATAACACAGAGCCGATTGGACGGGCAACCTTGGCAATAAATTCGAGCTGCCTTTTGAGACCGGGAAACCAAAAAAACAATTTCAAAGAGATTTCAAGCGCTGGCAGGCGCGGCGATAAATTGATTTTGACGCTAAAAAAGGCCTGCGGATTGAGGAGGCTTTTTGCCGAAATGATCGTACGCGCGCTTGGTCGCGACGCGGCCGGAGGAGGTGCGCTTCAGAAATCCGCGCTGGATCAGGTAAGGTTCGTAAACTTCCTCGATTGTCTCGGCGTCTTCAGCAACGCCCACGGCCAGGCTGGAAATTCCGATGGGGCCGCCCTGGCATTCATCCATGATGTATTCCAGAATGCGCTTGTCCATGGGGTCCAGGCCTTCGTGGTCCACGTCCAGCATGCGCAGCGCCTGGTCCGCAACTTCGGAAGTGATCTTCCCGCCGGCGCGGACTTCCGCAAAATCACGGACGCGGCGCAGAAGGCGGTTGGCCACGCGGGGCGTGCCGCGTGAACGGCGTGCGATCTCAAAGCTTCCGGGCTGGTCCGCTTCGATCTTCAGAATACGCGAAGAGCGCATAATAACCGACTGCAGCTCTTCTTCCTGGTAATAGTTCAGATGCTCGACGATGCCGAAACGCGAGCGCAGCGCGGAGGTAAGCAGGCCGCTGCGCGTGGTAGCGCCGATCAGGGTGAACGGCGGCACATTGATTTTGACCGAGCGTGCGTTCGGGCCCTTGTCGAGCATAATGTCGATGGAATAGTCTTCCATGGCCGGATAGAGATATTCCTCGACCATATGAGAGATACGGTGAATTTCGTCGATGAAAAGCACATCCCCTTCTTCAAGGCTGGTCAGGACGCCCGCAAGATCGCCGGCGCGCTCAAGCACGGGGCCGGATGTGGTGCGGATATTCGCGCCCATTTCCTTGGCCACAATGTGCGCAAGTGTCGTTTTTCCAAGCCCGGGAGGCCCAAAGAAAAGCGTATGATCGAGAGGCTCTTTGCGCTGGCGCGCGGCCTCGATAAAAACTTTTAGGTTCTGGCGCAGCTTGTGCTGACCGATGAAATCGTCCAGCGTCGAAGGCCGGAGCTCGAGCTCCCAGACTTCGTCATCAGCGGATTTCTGCTGGCCCGTGACCCGTTCCTGGTCCACCCCGGATTATCTCGCGGCTGAGATGCGGGTGACTGTGTGGTGGTCGTCGACGAAACGGCGCGTATTGCGGTCTTCAGCCAGATCTTCGATG
>CAZMMY010000267.1:0-3439 GCA_964567495.1 uncultured bacterium | reverse complement strand
TCCGAAGCACCGTCGACATGTTTCTTGAGCACAGCCGCATTTTTTATTTCCAGAACGGCGGCGACGACGAGGTTTATCTCTCGAGTGCGGACTGGATGACCCGCAACCTGGACCGCAGGATCGAAATCATCTTCCCCGTTGAGGATGCCTCGATTAAAAAGGAAATCACGGACCTGCTCGGCCTTTATTACAAAGACAATACCAAGACGTGGAAACTGCTTCCGGACGGAAGCTACGAAAAAATCGAAACCCCGGGTGAAAAGAAATTCCGCATTCAGGAGTATCTCTGCCAGCGCGCAGCGGAACGGGAAAAGCGCAAGGAAAAGACCGCGCCTGACGAACTGAAGCCCCAGAAGCCGCGCGTGAAGGACAAGCCGCCGGAGCAGAAGTGAACCTTTACTTCCTGCGCCACGGCATCGCGGCTGAGAAAGGAAGTTACGCAAGGGACTCCGACAGGCCCCTGACGGGCGAAGGCGTCAAAGAGACGAAAAAGGCCGCGCGAGGGATAGACGCCCTGGACATCGAGCTTGACCTTATTCTTTCCAGCCCTTTTCAGCGCGCGCGCCAGACCGCCGAGATAACAGCGGAAATCCTGAATCTTGAAGATCGGCTTAAATTCCACGATTCGCTTGCAGCGGACGGCGACCCCATAAAAATCGTGCGCGACATCAACCGCAGCTCTGTGCGGCTCGATAATGTCATGCTGGTCGGCCACGAACCCTACCTCAGCACGCTCATGAGTCTGCTTTTGACCGGCGCTCGCCAAGAATTCATCGCGCTTAAAAAAGGCGGGTTGGCCAAACTCGAAATCGAGACCCTGAAATTCGGCAAATGCGCGGAACTCAAGTGGCTGATGACTCCCAAACAGCTGGCGCGGCAGGCCGAAAAGGCATAAAAAGGCGATAGAATCGCCCGCCTTCAGCCAGTTCCGCGGCGTACGCAGAAGTATCCTAAATTTCCGCTTGAACCCGCCCCGTACGAGGCTAAGATAGTCCCTCATGGCGCTAAAATCGCAGCCCCCTATTTACGCCGTTTTAATCCTTCTTTCCTTCTTCCTTTTATTTCCCGCGAACGCCGAAGCCAAAAAGAAAAAAGGCCCGGAATTCACCGAAGATCTTCTGGGGAACCAGCCCTATCCGCACCAATGGATCGAAGCCCGCGGCAAAAAAGGCGTCAGCCTGATCGGGCAGTCCTACCGGCCGCGCCCTGACCTGTTCGTCATGGAGCTGAACTCCTTTCCCGACGGTGAAACCGAGATCAAAAGTGTGAAGCTGAGAACCAAAGACGGGAAAGTCATCGAAGGAAAAATCCGCCGCGTTCCCGCGAGCTTCATGCCCACGGCGCGCCGCAACTTTCAGAGCGCTCCGATCGGCGACACCAGCACGGTCCCCCAGAATATCGGACAGGCCTCGTGAAGCGCCGCTTCGTCCTGACCGCCGCTCTGGTTTTCCTGCTCGCTTCATTTTCCCTGCGGGCTTTCGCGACTTATTCGAACGACGAACAATCTTATTCCGGCAATAACCGCAGCAGCGGCAGCGGCGTCGGCACGCAGGCCGCTGCCGGCATGCTTTCCTATATGGTCAACCGGGCCATTCAAAAAAAAGGCCAGGCCGCGGAAGAAGCTCTGATGGCGCCGCCTTCCGTGGTAACCGTGGTGGAATTCCCCGTGGATGCCAGCGTGGTTTCCAGCGGCGACGCTGAAATCACGGTCCAGAAAGGCGAAAACTCGGTCAACGTTTCCACGCCTGTGGAAATCCACGGCGCGCCCAAAGGCGGGCAGATGAAATGCTGCAAGCTGACTTCTCTGACCATCGCCAACAAGTGGCATCACGCCGTGAAAGTAACCGTCTCAGGCGGAGGCACACAGGTCATCGCGCCGGGCAGGCAGGCGACTTTCACGGGCGACCTGGGCGAATGCCCGCGCGTGTCCGTCCAGAGCGCGGAAGACCTCGGCACGGACGATGCGCACCTCGTAGCCGAAAACGTGGAGCTCTGCTGCAAAAACCTGCGCAACGGCAGCTACAAGAAATTTTTCGCGATCGATATCGTCCGTTATTCTTTTGTGGAGCTGGAAAACGAATGCGGCGGCGGACAGACTCCCACTCCGGAAGAAGTGCCGGGCGTTACGCCCTCGCCCACGCCCGTCACCGAAACACCGCCTCCTCCGGTCCACAGCAGCCCTTCGCCCGAACCTACGGGAACCTTCACGCCCGGCACCACGGTCCGGCCCAGCCCTGACCCTATCGGAACGACGCCGCGTGAAACTCCTCCGCCTCCGGGCCTGAGCCCCCCGCCGCCCGGAGGAACGACCATTACGGACGACGGCAGAGACTGCGCCTGCTGCTGCCATCTGATCCAGCAGTGGATGAAAGCCGACCCGATCAAATTTAAATGGGGCTCTCCCGCCAACGGCAGCGCGCGCGTGCCGCTCGGAAAAGAATTTCCGCTGGTCATCACGGCGGTGGACATGGACGCCTTGAACGTTTCCTGCTCGAAAGTAGGCGTAGATTGCGGCGCCTGTCCGCCCTGCGCCGCAGGCGGAGGAACCGCCCAGCTCCTTGGCGACGGCGGGGTGGGCACCACTTCCGGCGGCGGTTCGGGCGGAGGCGGTGCGGCAGCAGGAGGAGGAAGCTCCGTCATGATCGCGACCGGCAAACCGCCCGCGTGCAAAGCGCCCTGCGAAAACTGCAGTTCCCTGAAATTGATTCCGCTGGCTGCCAAGCTGCATTTCCGCTGGGAAATTATTTCCGGGCCCGGCGCGCTCAAGACCAACCCGCCTTACCCGCACGGGCATTCCGCGGCCGTCGAAGGCCCCGCGGCCGTTTACGTCGCGCCGTTCACCCTGCCCGCAGGAAGCACGGGCAACAGCACGGTTACGATCAAAGTCACGATCGACGACTCGCCCTACCTCGCGGACCAGGACGACGACCCGGTGACCGAAACCATCACGCTGAACCTGGTAGGCCGCAAGGAACAAGTCGCAGTGACCGCGCTTTCCCCGTCGCAGGGTTACGGCTCCCTGCCCAACCCGGATTCAAAATGCGACTGCAAGCCGGTGACCAACTGGATCACGGGCTCGGGCATCACCAAGGACGGCGACGCCAGCGCGGACATGAGCATGTGCGTGGACTCTTACGCCGTGGTCTCGGCCCCGGCCAAAGACACTGACACCATCGACATGCAGTGCGCCGGGAAAAAATGTTCATCGCCGGTCAAGATGGACAACGTCCGCGACGCGCTGAAATACGAATGGAAACCCGGCGGAGGAGGCAACGCTTTCGGAACGCTGGAAAGCGCGGTGTTCTGGTCACCCTCTTCTCCCGGCAGCGTGACCGTGCAGCCCACCGTGACCGACAGCGGCATCCAGTATCCGGACAGCCCGCTGACGCTGCCCGCGATCAACATCAAGGTCGGCAAAATCACGATCGACACGGTCGCG
>CAZMMY010000266.1:0-3457 GCA_964567495.1 uncultured bacterium | reverse complement strand
GCCGGCGCCGGGTCGCAGTTCATCATCCCTGTCGGCTGCACAAAATCAACAGCCCGCGGCTGGCTGTGCAGTCCGAGCTTCAGGCCCGCGTGCCAAACATCGTAAGGCTGGCCAAGCAGCGAAAGTATTTTTTGTTCCGGGGGAAGCGCGGTCTTTGCTTCCCAGAAAAGCCACGCGTCTGCCCGCCTTCCGGTTTCGGCATCGAGCAGAGCGCGTAAATGGTCGGGCGACCGGTCCGCGCGGAATATGCCGCCCAGATTCCAGGCCGGCTCTTTTTCGCCCTTTCCCAGAAGCACCAAGTGGACTTCAGCCATTTGTGACTACCTTTTTCGCGAGCCCGGCCAGGTCCCGGTAAAAATGATGAAAAGCCCGTATCTGATCTTCGAAGCGGAAATGTTTTTCGACCCTGACCCTTCCGGCCTCTCCCATGCTCCGGCGGAGCTCCGGGTCTTTCATTAATACTTTAATTTTCTCGGCCAGGGCGGCAGGGTCCCGGCGAGGCACCACGAAGCCCGTGACACCGTCTTCAACGTTTTCAGGCAGTCCGCCGGCATCCGTGCAGACAACGGGCATTTTCATAGACTGGGCCTCTACCACTGCGTTGCAGAACCCTTCCGAAACCGCCGCATGGATGAAAATATCGGCTCTGTTCATGCAGCTAAGAATTTCCGACTGAGAAAGCGGGCCAAGAAAATGAACGCTGTCTTCCAGGCCAAGCCTGTGCCGGCAGAACGCAACCGCTTCCAGATAATTCCCGCCTCCGATAATATGGTATTCAGCATCAATGCCCTGCTCTTTCAGCTTTTTGACCGCCTGGAGGGCGTATTCATATCCTTTTTTCCAATTCATACGCCCGACGCTCAACAGCTTGACTATTTGGCTTCCGTTGTCGCGCGCACGGTCCTCCGGCTTGAAAAAATCGGTATCGACCGCGGGCGGAATCAGTGTGTGCGCCTTATTATCAGGGCAGCCCCGCTGCCGCGCAGCTTTCCACAACGCATGGCCCAGGCAGTGGATTCCGTCCGCCCGCCTCCAGACTTCGCTGTAGTAATCGGGCTGATCCAGACCCGAGAAATTCAAATCGTAGCCGCGGAAACTTACGGCCATCCTGCAGCCTAAAATCCGGGGTAACTGCTCTTTTCCCACGGCCAGGCTTCCGAATTCAAAATGAATAATGGCCGGGTCCAAAAGAATAAACTCCGCATCCAGATAAAAATTTTTCCATATGCTCTTTCCGTGAATCGCAGCGCCCCGAAAGAAATAACGCAGGGTACGGGCCGGCGCCAGCACCAGGCAGCGGAAAAATTGCGGGATCCAAAGCGCTGCCGCCCGCATGAAAGGAGCAGCCGGCCAGCTTACCCGTATGCGTCCCTTTAAGCCTGAAAATTTCATGTCCGAGGCGGCCAGGGAATCAAATTTTTGACAGACAACGAAGGGGTCGAATTCCCCCGCTTCGGCCAGGCCTTTCAATTTTCTAAGAAGAAAGGTTTCGGACACTACGGGAAAAACCGGCATGACCATGATGACTCTCGGTTTTTTCATGTTAATGACTGCCTCCTGAGCAGGCACTGTAAAAAACATTTTTCATCTGCTCAATCTGTCTTTCAATCCGGAAATCACGGAGCACCCGTTCCCGCGCGGCTTTTCCCATTTTTTGCGCCAATTCCGGGGAGAGAGCGAGCTTTTCTATAGCGGCCGCTATGGCCGCTCCATCGTAAACGGGCACCACGAAGCCTTCAATGCCGTCATTAACCGCTTCCCGCATGCCGCCGCAGTCGGTGGTCACCACCGGTAGTCCGCAGGCCATGGCTTCAAGCACGGTATTCGAAATGCCTTCACTCAGGCTCGAAAGGACCAGCACGTTAGCCGCATGCAGGCGCCGCCTGACTTCTTCGGAATCCGCACCGTGCACAAGCCGGACCCTTTTCTCCAGGCCTAGATCTTTAATGGTATAAAGCAGCCTCTCGGTTTCGCGGTCTTTTTGAGCAAGCATGACCAGGTCCGCTTCGATGCCGCGCGCCTCGAGCACCCGCAGTGCCAGCAAAGCGAACTCGTAGCCTTTTTTCCAGTCTGCGCGGCCGACCGTGACGATTTGAAAACGGCCGCCGGCGGGCCGGCTGTCTGGGGCCGGCGAAAAGAAATTGTAGTCCACGGCGGGTCTTACGACCGCGGCTTTCCGAGGATCGAGCCCGTACACCGCCGCCTCCTGCCGGATGGCCTCCGAAACGCAGTGGACCTTCGCAGCTTTGGCAAAAGTCCGTTGCAGCCCTTCGCGGAGGCTTTGGCGTTCTGGGTTATGCGGCGCTATATGGATCTGCGAACCACGGCAGCTGATGACAGCGGGAATGCCGATGTCGAACAGTTTTTCGTTTTCCACGGCCGCGGAATTCCACGGAAAATAAATCACGTCCCATTTTTTACGGAACAAAAGAACGAGGGTCCCAGCTAAAGCAAGCGGCATCCAGCCAAATCCCTTTTGCCTGAACCAAGCAGCCGCAGGTTTTTTCCGGGAAACCAGCGTAACGTCCACGCCTTTCTGCAAGAGCCCCTTGATCAACCCGGCCAGGAAAGTTTCCGGCTCTGAAGAAACGCCAAAAAAAAGAATTCTCCTATTCATGTTTATTGGCTCCGGTGATTTTTTCTACCGGCGGCCGCAGAGCCCGCCGGAATATTTCAGCCACTTTCTCATTGCCTGCAGCCGTAAGATGACAGATATCGGAATGGATCGAGACATCGTCCGGAAGCTCTCTTTCAACGTCCACAAGGCCGATGCTATTTTTTTCCGCCGCGTCGCGGATGGCGGCGTTGTAAGCGGTGAGCATGGTCCGGTATCCTTCCGGCCGGATGTCGATTGAACTCTTCTCATAAATATAGGGCCCTTCCAGGCCGAGATTAAAAGTCCCAATAAAAAGCGGGATTTCGTAAAACCTGCAAAGCGCGGCGATGTTCAAAAGGTTCTTTTTGAAAATCGCTACCTGCCCTTTGTCCTGAAACGAAACGGTAGAAACCACGTAGTGGGCGCCCGACATCACCGGCAGCCGGGAACAGAGCCTGTCCAGCGCAAACATCAGGCGGGAGCCGTCAATCAGGGCCTCCTTTAGATTATGATGCGGGTTTTTTCGGACGCGCCAGTCGGAATAATCGGGCTCAAGAGTCGTGGCGCGAGTTATGGCTTTCATGTCATTGTAACCTTGATAGACGACTACGATGTCAGGTGAAAGGGGCAGGACGCGGGTTGCCAGATTCAAAAAATCTTCCATGCTGTTATACCCTGGCACCCCGGCATTGATGACTTCGATTTTCGCGCCTTTAAAATCTTCCCGCAACTTCCGTTCCAGCACGCGCGGCCACGCTTCGTCTTCTGAAACACCCGCTCCCCATACGGAGGAGCCCCCCAAAACGGCGATACGCACGGTGCCTTTTATCTTTGGCATTTCGATATCGGGGCCGCGAAAGC
>CAZMMY010000265.1:0-3474 GCA_964567495.1 uncultured bacterium | reverse complement strand
CGGTGAACGGGCCATTCGTCACGAGCGTGATGTTTCCGTCCTGGAGTCCTTCCAGAATTTCCAGCTTGTACGGTTCCTTGCGGCTTTCGAAATGACTGCGCGCTTCCGCTTTCGAAACGGGGGCCTGCGAGAAAGCCTGGCTTTCGCGGACGATGTCCGTCATTTTTGTTTCGAGCTTGCGAAGATCTTCCTCGGTGAAAGGCTCCGCCCGTTCGAAATCGTAGTAAAAGCCTTCGGGGATCGCGGGCCCGATCGCCAGCTTCGTGCCCGGATATAGGGACAGCACGGCCTGGGCCAGGATATGGGCTGTGGAATGGCGCAGATGATCAAGCGCCTCGGAACCGGGTTTTACCATGCTTTTAACTGCAACCGTTTGACTCAAAACCTTTCCTCAAAAAGTGGAGAGGTATTGTACCTTCCCGGGCGTATTTGAGCAACCCTTTTTAGGGCCACAACATACGTCAAATTCACCCGGGTTGGAGCGCGGTTACTTCTTGGTCTTTTTGGCCTGTTTCTGGCGTTTAAGGCGGGCTTTACGGCGTGCGCGCTTGATGCGCTTCTTATGGTCGCGGCTCATGTTTCTCCTTTAGGGTTAAAGTTACAAGCTCTTTAATACTATAGCTTTATCGGCTTATCAACCCGCATTTTGAGGATGTTTTTTGTTTTCGCAGTCAGAAGCATGGGCTAAAATAGTTTCCAGCCTCATTGCCGACAAGGAGTTGATCATGGAAGAAAATAACAGCGGAACTGCATTCAAGAACATGATATTCGGGTTTATTGCTTTTTTACTTTTAATTCTGGTCATCGAAGCTGCCATCCTCATCTCAAAGGTCCATAAGTCCGACGCTCAACCCGAACGGGGCCGTGGCGCGGTCAGAGAGCAGCAGGCGGAGGGCTTTCAGCCGGGTGTTCCGGGCTATTTGCAGCATCAGCAGCCGCTGGCGCGCCAGAAACCTGTGCCGCAGCGGTCTTCACAGCCGTCCTCCGCTTCAAGAGCGCAGCTGCCGGTCGATCAAGACATGGAGGAGGCCTTTCTCGCCCTGGAGCAAATGCAGCAGCGCATGAACCGCATGTTCGAAAACGCCATGCGGAATGCGGCGCCCATGGCGGAATCGTTTTTTTCGGACATGGACAATATGGCCGAAGGCTTTGCGCCTGCGTTTGATATCCAGGACGACGGTAAAAATTATATCGTCCAGGGCGATCTGCCGGGTTTGGAAAAAGACAAGATCGGCATCACGGTGCGGAGCAGCCAGCTCCTGATAGACGGCAAGCGCGAGAACGTTTCCGAGAAAAAGGACGAACAGACCGGTTTTTATTCCCAGGAGCGGAGCTACGGTAGTTTTTCGCGCTCGCTCCCCCTGCCTGGGCCCGTCGATGAGGCAGCGATCAAGGCGGATTATAAAAACGGCGTTCTGACAATCATCCTGCCCAAAGCCCCCGAAAAGGATGGCCAGAAAGTCGCCATCAGCTGATGATCGACTGTCTTTTTACCGCACGGGAGAAAAAGTAACGAGACGGCCTGCGGCGGGACCAGGAGAGCAGGGATTATAGACTTGCGTCAGCCGTGCGGTTTGGGGTATATTGTTGGCTCTTTGATGGGCGGTTAGCTCAGTTGGTTAGAGCATCACCTTGACATGGTGGGGGTCACAGGTTCGAGTCCTGTACCGCCCAGATTTTCTCCCCCAGATTATACTTCCTGAAAATTCCGGCCCGCAGAGCGGCGAGAGGACTCGAAGGGAGCCTTCGATTTAAAACGTGACTTACGTCACGGTTTTGCCATCCGGAAGAAAATGGCCCCACCAGCCTTCCGGTTTCCGGATTACCAGCCCTTGATACCCAGCGATTCGCGTACCTTTGCCCAGAAACGGTCCCAGTAAGCCTCGTGTTTTTCCAGTTTGGCCCGCAGTTTATGCTGCGGCTCCGTAACGGCCCCTTCGTCCCGGACTTCCAGCCCTAATTCGCGGGCTAAATCGCACGCCCATATCTTGAGCCCTTCCTTGTCAAGCCTGCGGTCAAGTTCATGCACGCGTCCGTTCCCGTCGACAAGCTTCAGAATAATTTCGGTGGATACGCCGCTGGTGTGTTCCTCGTCATGGCTCCATTCCTGCTTTATCAGCAAGAATGAAGGGCCTGAGTAATCGATGCGCTTCTGCATAATCTTATAAGAGCCGAGAGTTGTCGTGACGGTGAATATTCTCGCGGCCAGCTCGATGCGGACTTCTGAACGGTATGAGACCAGAGCGATTCCGCAAAGGAGAAAACCCGCTGAAGCGGCAATGAGGCCAAGCTGCCCCCGGCCTTCGGACGATTGGAGAAGCGTGATAAGAACCGCGGAGCTGAAAAGTATAAGAAAAGCCCCGAGCCCTTTTTGGACTGTAGAATTACGCCGGTAGTTCAGGATACCGTCCGATTTAGTAAACCCGGTGTCCTGCATCACGCGCGCTCAGCCGGGGCCGAAATGCTTTTCGAGGATGGCCTTCGTCTTTTCCAGGGCCTTGAAGCGGTGGGAAACCTTGTGCTTCATTTCGGCGGAAGCTTCACCGAACGTCATTTTATAGGGTGGGTAATAAAACATGGGGTCATAACCGAAGCCGCCCGTCCCCTTCATTTCTTTCAGAAGAATGCCGTGTACTTCGCCCGTGACTACGCCCACGAGCTTGTCCGGAGACGCCACCGCAATCGCGGACGTGTAATGAGCGCCGCGGCAGTTGTCCGGGATATTCTCCATCAAACGCAGGAGTTTCTGGTTGTTGGCGTCGTCCGATTTACCTTCCCCTGCAAATCGCGCGGAATAAACCCCCGGCGCGCCTTCCAGCGCGTCGCAGCAAAGCCCGGAATCCTCGCCGAGCGTCAGGAGCCCGGTCTGCTTCGCATAGCTCTGCGCTTTGAGGACGGCGTTTTCTTCGAAAGTCTTCCCTGTTTCCTCGACTTCCTTGATGGCGGGAAAAGCGGACAGATCAACGATTTCGATTTTAAGCGGAGCGAAAAGCTCGCGGAACTCCTGGAGCTTTTTCTTGTTCGTGGTTGCGACGAGCAGCTTACGGGACACAGAATTAAATCTTGGCAAATTTCTTCTGGTAGGAAACCAGCGTCTCGATTCCCTTTTGCGCGAGCGCGGTGAGCGAATCCATATCGCGCTTGCTGAAGGGTTTGCCTTCGGCGGTGCCCTGGATTTCAACGAACTTACCGGAGCCGGTCATGACGAAATTCATGTCAACTTCAGCTTTCGAGTCTTCGACATAGCAAAGGTCAAGCGCAGGTGTGCCGCTGACCATGCCGACGCTGATGGCCGCCACGTAATCCTGGAGCGGGTTTTCCTGAAGAAGCCCCGCCTTCATGAGCTTTTCAATGGCGATGGCCAGAGCGATAAAGCCGCCGGTGATCGACGCCGTGCGCGTGCCGCCGTCGCCCTGGATGACGTCCGCGTCAATCCAGATGGTGCGCTCGCCGAGTTTTTTCATGTCGACGATT
>CAZMMY010000264.1:0-3482 GCA_964567495.1 uncultured bacterium | reverse complement strand
CGGACATTGCCAGCGAGCCGCGCACCGGCACGCTGAACTGGGTGGCCGCGTAAACTGCGGGGTCACGCGAGTCGGAAACCCTGAATTGCAGCTCGGAACCCGAGAAATCGGGCACATTCCATTCCAGCCTGCCCGTGTTCCTTAGATTCAGTTCGATCGGAACGGAAGAGAGAAACCGGTCTTTGGAATATTCGACGCGAACAAACGGGATCGTGCCGTCGGTCTTCCATTCGATCACACGGCGGCCGGAAACCGGCCACTCGTCTCCAGCCTTGGGTGAAGTGATAGCCAGGGCGCCCGAAATTTTGAACAGCCCCTGTGAAACGTCATAGATTCCGGAATGCGCCGCGTCGGAAACCCGAACCTGCAGGCCGTCCTGGATGGAATCCGGGACCTTCCACGGGAAAGTGCCTGTGTTGGCGGCGGCATCGGCCAGCAGGCGGACGTCGTTTTTGAAACCGTCGCCGGAAAGCTCGATCTTGATCCGGGGAATCGTACCCGTAGTGCGCCATTTGATTTCTTCGTCGCGGCCCGCGCGCAGGACTTCGCCGCCCCCCGGGCTAAGCAGCTCCAGCCTTCCGCCCACACGCACAGGAGCCGAAATCGCGGCCACCGACTGGTCACGGGCGTCCACAACGCGGAAGCGAACGCTGTCGCTCATCAGGTCGGGAACCGTCCATCTCAGGCGACCTTCGTTCGCAGTACCGAGCAGGACAGGCACGGCGGTATTGAAATTATCAGTGGAATATTCCACGGAAACGTACGCAATCGTGCCGAGCGTCTGCCAGATAATGGTCTGGTCGGAACCAACAGTCCAGAATTCCCCGCCCTGCGGCGCAAGAATGGTGAAAACCCCCTGCACTTAGATGGGCGCCGGGACAGCCGAGAAAACAGACGGGTCATTATAATCGGAGACGCGGATTTTGACCGGTTCAGTGATCGTGTCAGGAATGTTCCACATAAAAGAGCCGTTGTTCGCAGCGCGGACCGCTATCGGCGTCGACGTACGGAACTCATCCGCAGAGTAGTCGAGATTGACTTCCGCGACCGTGCCGGTCGTGTTCCAGCGAATTTCTGCCCCATCGCCCGCTTTCAGGATTTCGCCGCCGCGGGGATACGCGAGCGCCAGCACCCCGTGCACGCCTGCGGGGCTCGAATCGGAAAACACGCCGCGGTCATTGGCGTCGGAAACACGGACCGTCAGCTTGCGGCCCGCCGCATCCGGGACATCCCAGAAAAACTGGCCGGTATTGCGCACGCTTTCGGCGATCATAAATTTGGACGAAGCGAAACCGTCCGGCGAGAACTCCAGGTTGACCGCCGGAATAGTCCCGAGAGTCTGCCAGGTAATCTCCTGCTTCTCTCCCACTTTCAGCTCGGTGCCCGATTCAGGAGACGAGAGCCTGAGCACGCCGCGGACCGCAACGGGCACGGGCGTCGTAACAGAAACGCGCGGATGGTCCGCATCCGTTACCCGCAGCCAGATGCGGTCGGCAATCACGTCGGGGACGGACCACACGGCTGAACCGGCATTCGGAATCAGGTTATGGACAGGCTGGATGTCTTTTTTGAATTCATCGCGCGAAAACTCCAGCCTTACGTTCGGGACAAAACCGCGGGTTTTCCAGACAATGTCCTGGCTGCTGCCTACTTCCCAATACTGGCGTGTTACCGGGGAGACAAACTCCAGCACACCGAAAACGGTAATAGGCTCCTGGGTCTCGCTGAAGACCGTGGAATCGTCGGCGCTGCTGAGGCGGAGCTTGATCCGGGCCGGCGCGTCTTCGGGCACCTGCCAAAGGAAGCTGCCGATATTTTCCAGCCTGGGCGAGATGACCGCACCGCTTTCGCTTTCGCCGCCGTCCGACGTGATGTATTCAAGGCGCACGTACGGCACCGTGCCGGAAGTCCGCCATTCGATTTTCTGGGTCTCCCCGATCTGCCAGGCCGCCGCGCCTGCGGGACTGGTGATTTCAAGGTCGCCCATAATAAAGAAGAAATTCGAATCGCTCATGACCCGCTCATTCACGGCGTCGCGCACGCGCACCTGCACGCGGTCGGAAATAGCGTCCGGAACGGTCCATTGGTATCGGCCGGTGTTAGGGACAGTTTCGGGGCCGACAGGCCGAACGTCGTTTTTAAATTCGTCAGTCGAAAACTCAAGGCGCACCTGCGGAATCGTGCCCGCCGTGTTCCAGATAATGTCGTGGGTCGTGCCGGCGATCCAGCGCTCGCCGCCTCCCGGCACTGCGACGTTCAGCCTGCCCATAATGGAAAAGATTCTGGAAACGTCGGCTGTGACCGCGTCACGCGCGTCCGAAATGCGGACAACAGCCTCGTTCGTAATGAAGTCGGGAACGGTCCAGCTGAATTCACCCTTATTTTCCAGAGAACCGGTGACAAGCTTCGAGTCGGCCGGGCCCGCGGAAGCGGGGCCGTATTCCAGGCGAACCACCGGAATAGTACCCTGAGAGGCCCATTTCAGGAGCGCTGACTCGCCCACGCGGAGCGTCATGCCGTCTTCAAAAGATGTCCAGCTGACCTTGCCCGTAATAGCTGCAGGGTCCGCGGAGACAGAGAAAACGTCCGCATGTTCGGGATCAGCCACGCGCAGGCGCACGCTGTTTGAAATGTCGTCCGGGACAGTCCAGAAAAGCTTGCCTCGGTTCGGGGTGTTTTCTGCGATCAGACGGATGTCGTGCTGGAAATCGTCCTTGGAGTACTCCAGGCGCACGTTGGGGACTGTTCCTACAGTTTCCCAGGTCAGCTCCTGCTCGGAGCCCACGGCCCACCGCTGGCCGGCTGTCGCTGTGGTCAGCGCCAGAGAACCCCGGACCGAGAAAGCGCCGGAGCTGAGCGACGCGACATTGAAATTACGCGCATCGGAAACCCTGATTTTCATATTGTCCGTTACGTCGTCCGGCACGGTCCATTCGAACGAGCCCGCGTTCTTGAAGTTATTGACGACAGCATGGATGTCGCGGTCGAAACTGTCTTTCGAGTATTCGATCCGTATCTCGCCGATGGACCCCGTGGTATCCCAGGAAATTTTCTGGCCGGAGAAAACCGTGAACTTCTCGCCGCCCATGGGCGCCTTGAGCTGCAGCGCGCCTTCGATCTTGAAGACTTCGGAAATTGCGAACACCGACGGGTCAGTTTCATTTACCACGCGAAGTTTCACGGTGTTGGAAATGGCGTCGGGGATTTTCCATTCCACGCTGCCCGCGTTTTCGCGGACGTTTTCGATCACCTGCACGTCCTTACGGAAGTCGTCGCGGGAATATTCAAGCCTTATCGCCGGGATAGTGCCCGTGGTGTTCCAGGAAACACTGCGGGCTGAAGCGACCGTCCAGGTCTCGCCCGCCGCAGGCTCTATGAAGGCCAGCTCGCCGCGGATCTTGAAGGCTTGTGAAACCGCGAACGCGCGGCCATCACGAGAATCGGAAACAAGCGCGTCGTTGGAATTGTTTTTTGGGGAAGCA
>CAZMMY010000263.1:0-3492 GCA_964567495.1 uncultured bacterium | reverse complement strand
TCACATCGGAGACGTTATCCCCCGGGAGTCGGACCTTCTTGTGGCGACGCCTGAGATTTTCAAAGAGCGCTTTCGGATCGAAGTCCGCACGGAATCGGAAGTTTTAGCGGTCGACCGGGGCGCGAAAACAGTCCGTGTCATGGACAAGCGCAAGGGAGCAGAATACGCGGAATCTTACGATTATCTCGTGCTCGCTCCCGGGGCCGCGCCGATCCGCCCGCCTTTACCCGGCATCGATCTGCCGGGGATTTTTGCTTTGAGGACTATCCCTGACGCGGCGCGGATCCGCGAGCGCGTCAAAACGTCGAAGGCCAGAGAAGCCGTGATTATCGGCGGCGGCTTTATCGGCCTGGAAATGGCGGAGAATTTATCGGGGCTCGGGCTGAAGGTCTCGATTCTGGAAATGCAGAAACAGGTGCTCCCGCCTTTCGACCCGGAAATGGTCTCCTCGATCCATGAAGACTTGCGCGCGCGCGGGGTGCGGTTGTATTTGGGCGACGCGCTGACCGGTTTTGAAAAAGAAGGGGAGCAGGTGGCGGTCCTCTCGAAGGGCGGTCTCCGCCTGAAGGCAGACATTGTCATTCTGTCGATTGGAGTGAAGCCGGAGGTCAAACTGGCTCAGGACGCCGGGCTCGAAATCGGGCCTCGCGGCGGGATCCGGGTCGACGAAGCCATGAGGACTTCGGACCCTTCGATTCTGGCCGTCGGAGACGCGGTCGAAAAAAAAGATTTCGTTTCGGGGGAATGGGCGTCGGTCCCGCTTGCCGGGCCTGCCAACCGGCAGGGCCGTATAGCCGCGGAAACCATCGCAGGCCGTAAAACTGTTTTTCGGGGAGTGCAGGGAACCGCGGTCTGCAAAGTTTTCGACAAGGTCGCGGCCCTGACCGGAGCGGGAGAAAAGACGCTTAAGCGCGCGGGGGTACCTTATCAGAAAGTCTACCTGCAGCCAGGCAGCCATGCCGGTTATTACCCTGGCGCGAAGCCCATCGACATGAAGGTTCTCTTTTCTCCGGCTGACGGAAAGATCCTCGGCGCGCAGGCGGTCGGCGAGGAAGGCACGGAGAAAAGGATCGACGTGATCGCCATGGCGATTCAAATGGGAGGGACAGTCTATGACCTGGAACAGGCGGAGCTCTGCTACGCGCCGCAGTTCGGGTCGGCGAAAGACCCTGTCAATCTTGCGGGGATGATCGCTGTGAACGCATTACGCGGCGACGCGCCCGTCGCCCATTGGGACCAGATCGATCTTTCAAAGGAGTTTATTCTGGACGTGCGCGAAGAAGACGAGTTCCGGGCCATGGCCGTTCCCGGCGCGGTCAATATCCCCTTGAGGCGTTTGCGGACCGAGCTTAAAAGCATCCCCGCCGGCAAGGTCGTTTATGTTTATTGCGGTGTCGGGCAAAGGGCCCATAACGCCGTCCGCGTGCTTCGTGAAAACGGCGTCGACGCGCGGAATTTGTCGGGAGGCATTCACACGTGGTCCGCGTTCCAGCCCTGGAAGCCCGAATGATCGCGGTTAAAGGAGGGAATTTATGAACCAGGAATGCGAATTTCCAAAAAAGAACGCGACCTCAGATGAAATTAAGGGAATTTTACGCGATTTCAAAAAAGTGGCGGTCGTAGGCCTCTCGGATAAGCCCGACCGCGCCAGTTATCGTGTGGCCGAATATCTTTCGGCCCATGGTTATCAGATCGTCCCGGTCAATCCGTTGATCCCGGAATGGAAAAACTTGAAAAGCTATCCGGATTTGCGCGCAGTGCCCGGAGGTGTCGACATTGTGGACGTTTTCCGCAAGCCTTCGGACGTTCCAGGGATCGTCGACGAGGCCATCGCTGTGGGAGCAAAAGTGGTTTGGATGCAGGAGGGCATTGTCCATAACGAATCCGCGGAGCGGGCACGCGCCGCGGGGCTGCAAGTGGTAATGAATAAATGCATGATGAAAGAGCACAAGTCGGCCGGCTGAGCGGAATCACCTGGCCTTCTCGCAAACTCGCCGAGCCCCATACTTCCGATTAATTCGCGCCGCGCCGCCCGGTTTTTCCGGAAACGCTAACCCTCTGGCTTTTTGGCCTGCCGCCGCTTAAAAGAGCCCGCTTTCAAGCAGCCATCTTTCAATTAAACAGACAAGCGAAGGAGTTTTTGTGGACAACGACATTCAGCTCGAACAGGCCCGCGGCGTGGTCACCGCGGCCGTCAAGAAAGCCCAGGAAATCAGCGCAAAGATGAACATCGCGGTCGTCGACGCCGGCGCGAACCTCAAGGCCTTTGCCCGTATGGACGGCGCCTGGCTCGGTTCTATCGACATTTCGATCAAGAAGGCCAGGACCGCGCGCTACTTCGATTTCCCGACCGGCGAGATCGGGAAACTTTCCCAGCCCGGCGGCCCGCTTTTCGGCATCGAGCATTCCAACGGCGGCCTGATTTCTTTCCCCGGCGGCATTCCCATCAAGAACAAGCAGGGCGCGGTCATCGGCGCCATCGGCGTGTCCGGCAGCACGGTCGAGAACGACCATATCGTCGCGCAGGCCGGCCTTAGCGCTCTTTAAAAGCCCGGTTTTCTCATAGATAAAGCCCGGGGGTTTTTGCCCCCGGGCTTTTTGCTTTTCAGGAAGGAATTATTTCGCTTCGCGAAGTGTCTGGAGAAGGCCCGCGATATTCTGGTTCGCCTGGCTCATGGCGTCACCTACCGCAAGCTGGTACTGCTGGGTGTCCGCCGCGATCGCAAGCGTTTTGCTGGACTGGCGCTTGCTGCCGAGCCCGCTGGTAGAAAGCCAGCCCGACGCCAGGACGGCGACGTCGCCCGCTTTAGTCAGGGCGGAGGTTTTGTCCATGACCGTGCCGAAGGGCCGGTCGGAGGTGATGGGCTGCTGGATCAGCATGATCGTCATATCGCTGCCCGAATACGCGGTAATGGAGCCCAGCACATTGATGCCCTGGGAAACGTCGACGTGACTGACGTCTTTGAGGATATTAAAGCGTTTCTGGTTGGGGTTGATGACCAGGTAGTCCACGGTCAGGTCGACCTGCAGGACCACAGCGTTGACGGCTTCAGAAATCGCGGCGGAAGGGTTTTTGAAGCGCCCGGGGAAAGGCATCTGCAGGGCGGTCACTTTGGCCGCGTCATCGTCGATGTCGGGATACTTTGATTCCATGCTCGCGAACTTCCCGACTTTTTTCACTTCTTCCAGCGAAACCAGCTCATAGCCCGCGGCCTCGAGCTGCTTGAGAAAATCCGCGTACATTTCGTTGGTGATGGTCTGATAAACGGAAGGGTCCACGCCGGACAATTCCGACTTCACCCTGGCCGTAGACCGCCCGCCCATGCCGGTATTGACCGCGTTGCGGTATTTGTCTTTAGTCACGAAACCGATCCTGAAAAACGGGACGGAGATGCGGGTCTTGCCGCGGAGCGACTTTTTCTTGCCGTTGATGTCGATGTCTTCGAGGGTTTTCTTGATTACATCTTCAATCAGTTTTTCTTCGTTAACCGT
>CAZMMY010000262.1:0-3499 GCA_964567495.1 uncultured bacterium | reverse complement strand
TCGGCCAGGCTTTCACCGTCGACACAAAGCCGCGTGCGGCCGGCACGGTCGCCGTCCCGTTTGACGACGACGAAGTGCTGACGGAATTTGACGCCGCGAAGCTGCAGAAATACCGCGACGAAGGCGTTTCGTCCAAGGCCCCGCCGTCGGGAGTCATCCTGCGCGTGCCCATGTACAACTGGCCGGCCTATTTTTCTTCTGCGGAATTCCTGCAGGGAGACCCTGCCGCGGCAGCGCCGGCCTGGCTCGGTTATGAGGCTTATACAGAAGAGCGCAGGCGGCAGTACGGCGGTTACGAGCCTCCCGCGGAAATTGACATGGCCGAGTGGCTTCGTTCGTTCAGCGAACTCTACGGTTATAAGTCGAATAAGTTCAGGCGTTTTATTCTTCTGCCGGGCGGGTTCTTCGGCGATGAATTCGAGTGGTGGGACGAAGCCGTCCGCATGACCCTGCATGAAGGGTTCGACCTGGCGTTTTTTGAGGACGAGAACGACAACATCGTGTCTGTCGAAACCAACAAGGAAGACAGTGTGAACATGGGCCTGGAAGTCCCGGCCATTCATGAAGGCGAAGTCGTCGCGATTTTCGCCGACATACTGGGACAGGCCATCGTTCTCAGGCACCCGATAAAAGACGCGCAGGGAAATCATTACTTTACGGTTTACGTCCATACGACCGCGCTGCCCGGTCTCGCTGTTGGTTCTAAAGTCGCAAGGAAACAGGTTTTCGCCACGATCGCCAAGCCTGTGCGCGCAGGAAGCTCGCCAGGACACCTTCACGTGACAGGGGCCTACGCGCCGTTTGATTTTACCTGGAACTGGAACACCCTGAACCCCAACTACCACAAGCCCGGGTTCCGCCTGGTCGACCCGCTTAAAAAGTACGATGTGCGCACGGCCGCGCAGGTTTTTTCCACGCGCAGAATGCCGGCGAAATTTCTTTACGCGAAAGCGGTGGAGAAAGATCTCTCGCACAACGCTTTTTTCGCCAAAGCAGACAAGCGTTCCGAGCTGCGCACTTCTTCCAGTGAAGGGGATACGTGGATAGAAAAAAGCGTCACGGTTTCGGACCAGCCGGCTTCGCACGGGCGCCGGGTAGAGGCAGCCAAAGCGGCCATCATAACTTACAGGGCAAAGGGCACGGACGTGCAGGTTTTCGACAGGCTCGGGAAAATCGATGACACTTCTTACCTTGATTTTTACAGCAGGTTTTTTTCAGGCCTGAAGCTGACGGTCAAAGCAAGGGGGCCGAAAGCCGAAGAAGCTCTGGAGAAGCTGAGGAGCGCCATCGAAGACGATTTTGAGGGTATCGCCCGGATGCCGCTGCGGAATCTTAAATCCGAGCTGCGGCTTGCGCCCGCGCCGCAGGTCCGCGTTTCGGCGTTTGAACTTCCGGGAGCGGTTTTAGCGCCGCCCGGAGCTCTTCCCGTGGTTTCTCTTGCGCCCGCCGGCTATGACGTGCCGTTCGCGGCGGCTCTGTACACGCTCGGTGTCGGCGATATTTTATGGAGCGAAAAAGTGCGGGACGTTTACAGCGAATATCTCGCGCTTTATCTCGAACAGCGTTTCGGCCGCAGGGATTCGACCCCGGGACGTTTTGACAAGTTCTGGCAGGAAAGCGCGGCCGGTACGCCGCTCAAGGTCGTCCGGCTTTACGGTTCGCTTCCCGATATTTTTTCACCTGAAACCCAGGTCATGCTCGATTATATCGCGCGCGCGCGCAACGCCGAGCTCGTGGTCCACGCGGCCTCCGCAGGTGCGGAGGAGATGAGGAAATTCGAATCTTCGATGCGCGGTGAAATCCTGCTCCGCCGCCGGCGTCTGGGCCAGGCAGGCCGGGTCAGCCTTCGCGTCGAGGACGAAGCCGGGATTTCAAGAATGCTCAGAGCGCTCCAGTTCCAGCGGGCGCTGGTGTTCGGCGACGACGGGGAAGCGGTGCGGAGAATTTTTGCCGCGGCCGGCATGAAATCACGCCCGCAGGTCCTGTTCGTTCATAACGATTTTACCGGCGTAAACGCCGACCCCCTGAAACAAGCGGCGGCCCTTCTTGCCGCTCTGGACGAAGTCCTGAAGAGCAGGGACCTGCAGCCCGGAATATTGCGCGCCGGCCTCCTTGTCGGGGAACGCCTTGCGCTTCTCGAAGAAGTCCGGGATCTGCTGGAACGTTCAGCATAATCCTCCTGAAGCCGATAAATCCCTTTGCAGGAACCTCGGGTTTCATGCTTTAATCTCATGCGCGCCAAGACGGCCTAAAAAGGAGAGAACACATGCTTTCATCCAAACTTCAAAAAGCCCTGAACCAGCAGATTTCCGAAGAAGCCTACGCTTCCCATTATTACCTGGACATGGCGTCCTGGTGCGATAAGTCCGGCCTTCGCGGTTCCGCGGCGTTTCTTTACGCGCATGCCGAACAGGAGCGCCAGCACATGCTCAAGCTTTTCCATTATATTAATGACGCCGGCGGCCACGCCCTGATTCAGGACGTCAAGGAACCGTCCCATAAATACAAGTCCATCCAGGACGTTTTCGGCCGCATGCTCGAACATGAAAAATTCGTGACCAAGTCGATCAACGGCCTGGTCGATATCTGTCTGGCCGAAAAGGACTATTCCACCTTCAATTTCCTGCAGTGGTACGTGGCCGAGCAGCACGAAGAAGAAAGACTGCTCAACTCTATTCTCGACCTGATCCGCATCGCGGGCGTCGAGGGCAGGGGCCTTTTCCTGATCGACAAGGAAATCGAAAAATACTCCTCGGCCGGCAAATAACCGCTCTCTGCGTTCACATCCAAAATGCCCCCCCGGAGCGTAGCATTACCGGGAGGCAGTCATGGCCGGAACCGCCAGAATGAAAGCCGGAAAAGAAATCTTAAAAAGAAGGCATCCGCATCTTCTTGAGGCGAACGCCTGGCTTTTCCTGCGTTCTCTTTCCGCAAAATACGGCCGTAAAATCACCCTCGCAAACGTTCCCGCGGAAGAATGGAGCCGGATCTCCGCGCGGGGCTTCGACTGCGTCTGGCTTATGGGAGTATGGAAGCGCAGCCCCGGGGCGCGCAAAGCTGCGCTGAGCGAACCCTCGCTCCGCCGCGAATATGACGCCGTTCTTCCCGGCTGGAAGGACGAGGACGTCCACGGATCTCCGTACGCGGTGTATGATTATTCCGTAGAGCCGGAGCTGGGCACCGACGCAGATCTTGCCGCCCTGCGCGCACAGATGAACCGCGCCGGCCTGGCGCTGATGCTCGATTTTGTCCCCAACCATCTGGCGCTTGACCATCCTCTGGCCCTTTCCCGGCCTGAATGTTTCGTTCAGGGCAGCAAAGAAAACTTCCAGCGTTCACGCGGTCTTTTTTACGAAGCAGACAGCGGCCGTTACCTCGCACACGGCAAGGACCCCTATTTCCCCGCGTGGACCGACACCGTGCAGGTCAATTTCTTTTCTCCGGAGCTGCGCAGGCTTGCGCAGGGCCAGCTCATGAAAATCGCGGAAACCGCGGATGC
>CAZMMY010000261.1:0-3507 GCA_964567495.1 uncultured bacterium | reverse complement strand
GACACCCGCAAAAACGGGCCCGTGCTAATCGTGAGCGACAGGTTTTACAAGGTCTTCATGCGCCGCGCACAGGCTCTGCAGGGCGAGGACGATTACGCGGACCTTTACGCAAGGATTTTAGATGAAAAAATTGTCATGAGTGAGACCGAAGCCCTGAAGCTTATACGGCAGGACTCCGGTATCCTTCCGGGGGTACGGGCCGAGCTTTATCCGCTGGCCCGCGCGTTCAAAAGAGAGGGCGGAAAGCTGGCGGTCAAAATCCGGGGTGCGAAAGAAATCGAAAGCGCCAATTTGAACGAAATCGAAGGCCGGCTCAATGCGCTTCGCCGTTTCACCATCAATATAATTGCAAATAATTCGGAGCGCAGCCTGTCAGTGAAAGTCAGAAACGCAGACGGTGCGGAAGATTGGAAAAAGATTTTTGTGGACCAGGCTTCTGAAAGCGAAATCGGCGGCCTGATCAGCGAGGGGCTGCTCGCGCGCTCGGAGCTCAGGCCCGCGAACCTGCCGGAACTGGTCCGCCGCGGCGACGCCGACTTCACGGCGCGTGTCGAGGCTCTGCAGGCCGAGCTTTTGAATCAGTGGTCGCTTGAGGATTACGACAGGGACCTGGCCGGCCTCGAGCGTCTTGCCCTTTCGCTTGACCCGGAATTCAGCAGCGTTTTCCCCGGCATCAGGGAAGTCATGGAAAGCCCGGACAACAACGAGCTTGCATGGGTCGAAGCCGCGCTGAACAGCCGCATTTTCATCGCGGCGGACCGTTATGTCACGGTGGAGTTCCTGCCTGAAGGGGAGAGGAAGCTGCTGGTCTGGAACGTCGACCCCGCGAGCTGGATTTCGGAACCTTACCTCGGTACGGAAATCCACGCCGCCTCCGGAACTGCGCCTGATGGCCGCCTGACTCATGCGAGAAGCACCGCGTTTGCGTTCGGCCGTTTCGCTTTCCTGGACGCGGCGAAAAACGCAGAGTCGGGCAAAGAATTCTTCGATATTATTATGCAGGACCAGCCCTCCGCCTACGCTTTGACGCGCAAACTGCAGGAGCGCATCCAGGCCAAGGCCGCGCGGAGCGAAATGGACCTCGAATTGTTTACCTCGCAGGTCCGCAGGCCGGCCGCGGACGCGGAAGAAAAACAGCACGTTAAAGACTTTGCGTTCGCGTCGGTTTATCACGGCCTTCCTGCTTTCGAGCTTTCACAGAACATGCGCATGCTGGCTGTCGAAGCCATCCTTAAAGAAACCTCGTCTTTTCGCAATACCTTATGGCGGCCTGATAACCAGGGTGAAGGCACGGCCATGACTATTTTTGAGCTCGCAGGCCAGACCGGCGGCCTGATCGACCGTGTCCGCGATTATCAGCGGCAGGGCCGGCACGATCTTGCGTACGAAATCCAGCTCGCGTTTCTCTGGAACAAAATCGGCGGGCTTGAAGCTTTTGCCGCGGAGCGCTCCAGGCCCAATCCGAATCGCGATCGCCTGGCCTATCTCGGGGCGAACTAGTACTTTTTCCTGAACCTCAACCGCGCCCTCGGCGCGCCTATGGCAAGCGGGATTTCGGACTGGAATATCCTCTTCGACGCCATCCTGGCTCATATGGAGCAGGGGGCCGGAGACGAGGAAAAAGCGCGGCTGGGGCTGGAGCTGTTCGAGAACGTTTACGCCGCGCATTTCAGGAACGACGCGGAGCGGGCGGGCGTGAAGCGCTCTGAAATGCGCAATCCGCAGGATGAGGGCGCCATCCGAAGCGGTTTACCGCCTCAAAGGCCGACTGGCATTGTCACAGCCATCCGTCCGGCAGCGTCTGAAGAACGGGGAATTCCCGGGAGAATCGAATCTTTCAGCGATTTTGTCCGGTCAAGTGAAGATATCGGGAGTCTCAGCCCTGAACTCAGGCGGAAAGTTGAGGAGCTTCTGAAGAGGGGGATGGGTAATGTTTCCGCCGCCGCTCCGGCTTCGCAAAACCTTCCGGCCATGAAGTATCTGGAAAAGAAATTAACAGAGTTCCTTGGATTGGCGCAGGAGCAAAGATTTTATTCCTATTCATTTGGCCGCAAGCGCATGGAAGATGCGGCGCCGGGTTACAGGATTGGTATTGAACTTCCAGCTTCCGCCGGCGGCATCGCAGTGGTCACGGTGACTTCTCCTAAGGGTGAGCTGGTTTCGGTGATTTCAACCGTGCCGCCTGGGGCTGACAGCGAGATTTCTCCGTCCCGCCTTGCTTTGGTTTCCCTGTTAATCAGTATTGATTCGATTTACAAAAATCATATAGGCTGGTTTTTCCAAAGAATTGTGAAGTCCGCGGGGCTTATGGTTTTTTGGTCAGCTTTGATGGCGGTGCTGAGCCTTGCTTTCAAGGGGCTGATTTCGTACATCCTTCCCGCGGGCATTATTGCGATGTGGATTTATCTGAAGAATACTCCGGGGCGGGAAGACAGGGCCAGGAACCGCATCCTGGAATATCTGGAGGTGGAAGGACGTCTTTCTGCAGATGCGCGACGCTCTGAAATGCGCCAGGCCGGGCTCCGCGGCATTCGCCCGGTCATGCCGATCAACCGTTTCCTGGAAGCGTTTGGGATTAACACGGGCACTGCCGTCATCGAACCGATGGCGGGCGATTATGGCCGGGTGCGCGTGGCCAGGAACGAAGACACACTGGAGAGCGCTATCGCGGTTTTCGGCACGCCGCTCCTTCTGCGTAGAAATCTCTATAAGAAATACCAGGATCTCAACGCTCTCGACTACCTGTATCTGCTTACGCTCGAAGCGAGGCCGATGGGACTGGTATGGGCGCTGCCTGAGGAAACCGTTCTCTATTATCCTTTGACAGGCGGTGAGCAGAATGGCCTTTACCGCATTCGACCCGACCGGCTGAATGTCAGCGTTGATGTCGACAAACAGCGGAAGCTGACCAAGGATGCTCTGAAAATGGTCCGCGCCGAGGCCGGAGTCCTGGAGTCTTTCAATATTCTCGACGATCCGTATTCTGAAGATTTCGGCATCGGCAATCAGGTATGGCAGGATTTCGGCAATCCGGATTACGGATTTACCTTCCCCGGCAGTTTTTCGCCATGGGACGCGTCTTCTGAAACGCTGGTGCAGTCGATCGGCGGCTCAGGATTCCCTGATTTGAAAGACCTCGATGTGGTGGAAGTCGGCGCGGGCACCGGCCGGGCCACGGTAAAGCTGGCGCAGCAGGGCGCGCGCCAGGTCACCGGCTATGAGCTGACACTTCTCAAAGCCAAAAACCTGCAGGCCTGGGCCGATCTCAACGGCTTTGGCGAAGTTATCAGAGCGGTCAAGGCACGTTCTCCTCTAGAGCTGCCGCCCGCTCATATCTATGTATGGAACGTTCCTAACCTTAATGAGGAAGCTCCCCGCCTTATGCCGGACCAGGTGATGGGCCTGGTCGCAAGCGCGTGGGCAGGAAGAAAAGACGTCAAGTCGAAGGCGCTGAATATTTCTATCCATCCCGAAGATTTCCAGGACGTTATGCGGGCCATTTTTCAG
>CAZMMY010000260.1:0-3513 GCA_964567495.1 uncultured bacterium | reverse complement strand
CGCAAACTTGGCCAGCGGCGCGCCGATGGTCTTGCTGACGAACGGCACCGTGCGTGAAGCGCGCGGGTTGACTTCGAGGCAGTAGATCACGTCGTCTTTGATGGCGTACTGGACGTTCATCAGGCCCTTGATCTCGAGCTCCTGCGCAATGCTCTTCGTCTTGTTCATGATCTCTTCGATCAGTTCCTTGCGGAGAGAAAACGGCGGAATGACCGAGGCGCTGTCGCCCGAGTGAATGCCGGCTTCTTCGATGTGCTCCATGACCGAGCCGATGACGTAGGTCTTGCCGTCGCCGATCAGGTCCACGTCGACTTCGACCGCGTCTTCCAGGAACTTGTCGATCAGCACGGGATGTTCGTCGCTGGCTTCAACCGCATGCTTCATGTATTTTTTGAGCGCGCCTTCATCATAGACGATTTCCATGGCGCGCCCGCCCAGCACATAAGATGGACGGATCACGACCGGGTAACCGATTCGCTCGGCCGCGGCCACAGCTTCTTCGAGCTTGCGGGCAATGCCGTTTGCGGGCTGGCGCAGGCTGATCTTTTCCAGCAGCTTCTTGAATTTGTCGCGGTCTTCGGCGATATCAATCGAGCGTGACGAAGTGCCCAGGATTTTCACGCCGTTCTCTTCCAGGCCCTTGACCAGGTTCAGCGGGGTCTGACCGCCAAGCTGCACGATCACGCCCTTCGGCTTTTCGCGCTCATATATATTCAGCACGTCTTCCAGCGTCAGCGGCTCGAAGAACAGCTTGTCGGAGGTGTCGTAGTCCGTGCTGACGGTCTCGGGGTTGGAATTGACCATAATGGTCTCATAACCCATTTCCTTCAGCGCAAAAGCGGCATGCACGCAGCAGTAGTCGAACTCGATACCCTGCCCGATGCGGTTGGGGCCGCCGCCAAGGATCATGATCTTCTCTTTGCCGGATTCATTGTTCTCGTCTTCGTCTTCGTAAGTCGAGTAGAAGTACGGTGTATAGGCCTTGAACTCTGAAGCGCAGGTATCGACCAGCTTATATACAGCTTTGACTCCCTTCGATTTGCGGAAATTACGGACCTGCTGTTCGGTCTTGTCCCAGCAGAACGCCAGCTGCTTGTCGGAAAACCCGTAACGCTTGGCCTTGCGCAGCAGCTCGGCCTGTTTCGCCTCATTGCCGCACGCCTCCAAAAGCTGCTTTTCCAGAGTCACAATCTGTTCAATCTGCACCAGGAACCACGGATCAACCTTGCTCAGGTCATGGATTTCCTGCACTGTCATGCCGGCCAGGAAACCGTATTTCAGCCAAAAAATGCGGTCTTCCGTGGGCGTGGAAAGGCGTTTCTTCATTTCCTGCTGCAGTTCCAGGTTGTTTTCAGCCGCGGCCCAGAACTTCAGGTATTCAGCGCGGGTCTTAAGAGGAACGTCGAGCACTTTGTCTTTGCCGTCGCCGCCCAGACCGAAGCGCTTGGTTTCAAGCGAGCGCAAGCCTTTTTGCAGGGATTCCTTGAACGTGCGGCCGATTGACATGGCCTCGCCGACGGACTTCATCTGTGTGCCGAGCGTGCTGTTCACGCCTTCGAATTTTTCAAACGCAAAACGCGGGATTTTCACGACGCAATAGTCGATCGAGGGCTCGAACGACGCAGGCGTATACTTCGTAATGTCGTTGGGGATTTCATCGAGCGTGTATCCCACGGCCAGTTTGGCCGCGAACTTGGCAATCGGGAAACCGGTTGCCTTGGAAGCCAGCGCGGAGGACCGCGAAACGCGCGGGTTCATTTCGATGACGGTCATGCGGCCGGTCTGGGGATGGATTGCGAACTGGATGTTCGAGCCGCCGGTCTCGACGCCGATTTCGGAAATAATTTTCTTGCCGGCGTCGCGCATGCGCTGGTACTCCCTGTCGCTCAGGGTCTGCGCGGGCGCGACGGTGATGGAGTCGCCCGTGTGAATGCCCATGGGATCCAGGTTTTCGATGGAACAGATGACGACAAAGTTATCATTCTTGTCGCGCATGACTTCGAGCTCGTATTCTTTCCAGCCAAGGATCGATTCTTCGATCAAAACTTCATGCACCATGCTGGCGTCTATACCGACCTGCGCGGTCTTGGCCAGCTCTTCGCGGTTGAAGCACACGCCGCTGCCCGAGCCGCCAAGCGTGAAGCTGGCTCGCACGATCACGGGATAACCAAGTTTATCCGCCTGCGCCAGCGCTTCTTCCACGGAATAAGCAAAACCGCTAAGCGGAAGGTCGAGGCCGATTTTTTCCATGGCCTTCTTGAAAAGTTCGCGGTCTTCGGCCTTTTTAATCGCTTCGTAGTTCGCGCCGATCAGTTCCACGCCGTATTTCTTGAAGACACCCTGCTCGTAAGCCTGTACCGCGAGGTTCAGGCCGGTCTGGCCGCCCATAGTGGGCAGGCAGGCATCGGGGCGTTCTTTCTCGATGATTTTTTCCAGATATGCGACCGTGAGCGGCTCAACGTACGTGCGCGCCGCGGTTTCGGGGTCAGTCATGATGGTCGCGGGGTTGGAGTTGATCAGGACGACTTCATAGCCTTCCTCGCGCAGAACTTTGCAGGCCTGGGTGCCGGAATAATCGAATTCGCAGCCCTGGCCGATGATGATGGGGCCGGAGCCAATGAGCAGGATTTTTTTGATGTCTGTGCGCTTAGGCATTTTCCACCAGTTCCCGGAATCTTCCGAATAAGTAATCGCTGTCATGCGGGCCGGGCGCGTTTTCCGGGTGGTACTGAACCGAGAACACCGGGTACTTCTTGTGCGCAAGGCCTTCACAGCATTGATCGTTCAGGTTCACGTGCGTAACCTCGACGTCCTTCGGAAGCGACTGGGGGTCCACCGCGAAACCATGGTTTTGAGAAGTGATTTCGATCTTGTTGGTTTTGAGGTCCATGACGGGATGGTTACCGCCGCGGTGGCCGAACTTCAGTTTGGAAGTCGTGCCGCCCAGCGCAAGGCCCAGCATCTGGTGGCCCAGGCAGATGCCGAAGATTGGCTTTTTACCGATCAACTGCTTCACGTTTTCAACCACATAGGTCACGGCTTCCGGGTCGCCGGGGCCGTTCGAGAGGAAGACGCCGTCCGGGTTCATGTCGAGAATCTCCTTGGCGCTGGTGCTGGCCGGAACCACGCGGACCTGGAACCCGTGCTGGTTCAGCTTGCGAAGAATGTTTTTCTTGATGCCGCAGTCGACAGCCACGACCTTGTAAATTTTTTTGTTCTTGGAGGCGTTGCCCCACTCGAAACCGTGCTCAAGGCCTTCGGAAAAATCATACGGCTTCTTGCAGCTGACTTCCTTGACCATGTCCACCCCCACGATACTGGGAGAGTTCTGGGCTTTTTTGACGAGCCGCGCGTGGTCGCCGTCCGCGGTTGAAAGAATTCCCTTCTTGGCGCCGTTATCGCGCAGGTGTTTGACAAGACGGCGCGTGTCGATTTCCTGAATGCCGATCTTGTTGTGCCGCTTCATATATGCATGAAGGCTTTCTTCAGAGCGGTAATTGCTGACCACCGGGC
>CAZMMY010000259.1:0-3542 GCA_964567495.1 uncultured bacterium | reverse complement strand
ATTTCATTGCGGACTGTGGCCGGCGAATAGGAGCTCTGGTAGAGGCGATTAAAAAGCTCGGTGATCTGCTTCGACCCGACCGGCTGGGCGGAGTCAATATACAAGTCCACGATCCTGTTCAAAATTGCCTGCTGTCTGGGAGATAAGGCGTTCATAAGAGAGGGCTATGATAGCAAAAAAACAGCGCCGGCTCAAGCCGGGGCCCGGCCATTAAATTTTGGCAGGAATGGAAAGAAGGCCCTGGAGATCGACCTTCTTTCTGCGGAACATTTCCAGGTCTTCGCGGCCCAGCGTCCAGGCTTCCGGCTCCTGCGCGACATTCAGCCGCAGATAGTCATACTTGCCGAACTGATAACTCCGGACTACGTCCACGAATTCGCGCGAAGCGATATTAAGGAGGTAAATCATGTCTTCGTGAAAGACGATCGAATTTTTATTGTAATTGTTCAGGTCCCGGAGCACCGCCTCGATATTCAGTGAGAAATACGGCTTGGGCGGCTCTTTATGGTATTCGAACTCCACCTTCGCTTCACGGAAAGTGTTCTGGACCCGCTCATCGACGGACGTGATGTTCTGGATGCGGCGGGTCAGCTGCTTGGCCAGGAAATCTCCAAGGTCCACAGCTTCAAGCGGGAACTCCTGTTCCCAACGCTCGAGATTTTCCTCAATCTGCAATTCTTTGGGGAACGGAATAGTCTGGAGAATACCATTCTCATCCTTGTACTGGAACGGCACGATACGTACGATGCGCGCTTCCTCATCCCGAAGAGAAAGCACAAACAAATATTGGAGTTCGGAAGAAAGCGGCTTGCCGGCCTGCTTCGGCTGCGCTTTTACATAAACCAGGACTTCGTTACGCTGCACAAGCGCACTGCGCAGGTCGAGATTCTCCCACTTGATCTTTTCCGCCCTGCCCGCAGGGTTGACCGGGCCAAGGCCGTTGAAGAAAAGCTTCTGGATGGCTTCGATCGGCATGGCGCTTCCGAAATATTTCGCCTGGATCTTTTCAGCCGGCAGCTCACCCAAGTCGCGAAAAAAACGCCGCACGGGCTTGTGCCAGATGACCGATCTGTTGAGCTTAAGTTCGTGGATCACGCGCTTGCGGTATTCGTTTCGGGAAATGTCCCAGACGCGAACACGCTTGATGTCGTTGACATAGCCGGTCAGAATCAGCTGCATGCCTGTCTTGTCCACATCAGTGGCCTGCAGGACATAGAATTCGAAAGGCTTGCTGGTGCTCAGAAGGACGCGGGAAATCGAAAATAAAACGTCTTCGACTTTTTCCAGAGCTTCGGGCGAAGGCTCAAAAAGCGTCTCGAGATTGCGGACCTTGCCGGTAACAGCGGCTTCTTTGAAATCCGCCGCGAAAAGTTTTTTGAGGGGCAGGTAGACGCCGATGGTACTGCCGGCAATCTTGACATCAACGTCTTCGATGCCATATTCCTTGCGGCAGATCTCAGCCAGAGATTCCTTGAGCTTGTCGCCCGGGTACGATTCACTCGAGCAGCCCCAGAGATTGAGGGCGGCGAGAAGAAGAAAAAAACCATACCTCAAAAACTTCAAAGCTTTCAAAGCCCGCCGCCTTTAGCCCGCGGTTTCGCTTTTATTGGCGCCGCCGGTTTTGACACCGAAGCGCCGCGGATTCGCCTTTCCATACTCGGCGAAAATAGCTTCGATTTCGTCATACTCCAGCTCGCCTTTTACCAACAGCTCATGGGCGAAGCGTTCGAAGATCGCGCTCTCCTTTTTCAGAAGCTCTTCGACCTCGGTCAGGCACTGTTTCAGGATCTTGTCCGTGTCAGTGTTGAGCCTGTTCTTCGTCTCGGCGGAAAGCTCGGCTTCCGGAATCGCGGTATAATCGCCGACAAGTCCCGACGGACCCATGCCCAGCTTCCAGACCATGGCATGCGCGATACTCATCGCCCCGCGGAAGTCGCTGGAAACACCGGTTGTAGTGACCCCATATTTGTATTTCTCGGCGGCATAACCCGCGAGATAGCTCTTGATGTCGGCCATCAAAACTTCACGGTCCTGCGAGAACCACTCTTCAACCGCCTGCGGATGAACCACGCCAAGCGTTCCTTTTCTGGGGATAATAGACGCCTTGAACACGTCATTACGCGGGTGGATCAGATAGCCCACAATCAAATGGCCGGTTTCATGGTAGGAGGTCATTTCGCGTTCTTTGTCAGTCATGCGCACGCGGTTCTTGACGCCAAGCTCGATGCGTTCGATAGCTTCGGAAATTTCCTTGAGAGAAATGATCTCCTTGCCGTTGCGGGTCGCAATCAGCGCGGCTTCCTTGACGATGTTTTCGATTTCAGCCGGGGTTTTGCCGACGGCTTTGCGCGCCAAGCGGCCCACGTCGATCGAGGATTCATGCTTCACCTTCCCGAGGTAAAACTTGAAGAGCTGTTCGCGGCCTTCAAGGCCGGGTTTGCTGATATAAACCTTGCGGTCAAAACGGCCCGGGCGGAGAAGCGCGTCGTCCAGCACGTTTTCAGATGCGTTGGTCGCTCCGATCACGATAACGTTTTCAGCTTTGCCTGTCAGACCGTCCATTTCAACCAGCAGCTGGTTTTGAGTGTTATTGCTCTCAGCTCCGCCGAACTGGTTGAAGGTACGCTTGTGCCCCATGGCATCAAGCTCGTCGATGAAGATAATACAACCGCCAAAACCATAGGCCAGGCTGCGAGCTTTCTTGAAAAGGCCGCGCACACGGCTGGAGCCGACGCCGACGAACACTTCGTTGAATTCGCTGGCCGCCATGGAAAGAAACGGAAGACCGGCTTCAGTCGCAATGGCCTTTGCCAGATAGGTTTTACCGCAGCCGGGAGGGCCGATCATCAGAATGCCGCGCAGGATCTTGCCGCCGATGCGTTTCAGTTTGGCGTGGTCTTTAATCAGCTGCACGACTTCCCAGCATTCTTCCTTTGCTTCGTCAATGCCGATGACATCCGAAAATTTGATGCTGACGTCCTTGGCCTTGACGCTCTTTTTGTCCATCTTGGTGAAGCCGCCCTGGAGCACGAGCGCATACATATAGACGAACACAAGGCTGTTGACGATCACCAGCAGGATAGAAATGGGCATCTGCGCGAGAGTAATATTGCGGTAATAGCTCTCAAGCGACATCATGCCGTAAACGGAAAGGATAATCAGTGCCAAAACACCCAGCGTGACAAATATCTTCACGCGGTGATTCAGGAAATGCATCTTCATGCGGCGTCCGAAATTCATCTTCAAGCTCCGATCTTCTTAAATGACAACGACTTAGGTATGCTTATCAAATGAAGCCAAAACAGCACCTTCCACTATACCCTTAAGGACTTAGGGTGTCAACCCTACCCCCCTCGTCTTGGCCCCGATTTTACATATCCCGTGTTTGTATTGCTGTTTACGCCTGCGGAAGGGCTGCCGGATTGCTACTCAGCCGGAAGGGCCTGCTCATCGTCCTCTGACCACCAGCCGTCTTCCTCGCCTTCTTGAGAGGCCGCCGCTTCATCTTTCTCGGCATTTTCCTCTTCAAACCCGAGCTCCTT
>CAZMMY010000258.1:0-3566 GCA_964567495.1 uncultured bacterium | reverse complement strand
TCCTCGACAACACTGAAAAACTCCTCAATGTTTTCGATCCGGGCCTGGGCCTCTACGGTTTTTTCCTGCTGCAGCTCGTGCATATAGCCGGTTTTGTCGAGTATCTGCTCCAGAATCTCGTCGATCCTGAGGTCCTCTTTTTCTTTGCGCAGGCGGGCAAGAAAACCGCAGAAAACACCGATGGATTTCTGAGCCTTGGGCGGCAGTGCGAGGCCCGCGCAGCTTTTCAGGACTTCGTCGCAGCTTTTATTGGTCAGACGAACCTGCTCCTCGATCATCTCCACGGCTTTTTTACCGATGCCGCGGGCTGGAACGTTCAAAATCCTCTTCAGGCTGACGTCATCGTGCGGATTGACGATGACTTTAAGGTAGGCGACGACGTCCTTGATTTCCTTGCGGTCGTAGAAACGCGTGCCGCCCACAATTTTATAGGGTATTTTCGCGCGGCGCAGCATGTCTTCGATGATGCGTGACTGCGCGTGGGTCCGGTAGAAAACGACCTGGTCTGCGAGAGTCCTTCCCTCCTGGACCAGACGCATGACCTGGGTCGCGACATACATCGCCTCTTCCTTCTCGTCCATACCTTCGAACACGCTGATCTTCTCCCCGGTCTTCCGCTCGCACCAAAGCTCCTTGGGTTTGCGCATCTGGTTGCGCTTGATCAGCTCGTTGGCCGCATGGAGAATCACCGGGCTTGAACGGTAGTTCTGTTCCATGCGGATGATGCCGCACTGGGGATAATCATTCTCGAAGCTCAGAATATTTTTAATGTCCGCACCGCGCCAGGCGTAAATCGACTGGTCAGGGTCGCCGACAACCGTGATCTGTTTGCGCGCGCCGGCCAGAAGTTTGATCAGCTTGTACTGCGCATGGTTTGTGTCCTGATACTCGTCGACCAGCACATGCTGGAAACGGTCCTGCCAGGCACGAAGGACTTCGGGCGCCTGCTCGAAGAGCTGGACGGTCTTCATGATGAGGTCGCCGAAATCACAGGCCTTGAGCTTCTCCAGTTTTTTTTCGTACAGACCGTAGATCTTGGCCACGGCTTCTTCGTAAAGCTCGCCGGCCTGCTCCGCGCAGTCAGCCGCAGTCATAAGCATGTCCTTGGCACGGCTGATACGCTCTCTCACGCCCTTGTGGTGAATCTGCTTTTCGTCCATCTGCAGTTCCTGGATGCACTCCTTGATCAGAACGCTCTGGTCATGGTCGTCGTATATAGTGAAATTTTTGTCGAGGCCGATGCGCCCCCCGTCCAGGCGCAGAATGCGCAGGCAAGTCGAATGGAAAGTGCTGACCCAGACATCGGAATCAGTCAGCTGCTGAACGCGGGCCTTCATCTCCTGAGCAGCCCGGTTAGTGAAGGTTACGCCCAGGATATTGAAAGACCGCACGCCATGGAGAATAAGGTAGGCAATGCGGCGGGTCAGAATGCGGGTTTTACCGCTGCCTGCGCCGGCCAGGATCAGAAGCGGCGTTCCGGGCGGCCAGGCCACGGCCTCTTTCTGGGCAGGGTTCAGGCCTTCGAGGATATCGGAAACCTGCTTCCTGGGTCTTTGTTCGGGGCTATTCATCCTTGATCCGGTATCCCTGGTCGAAAGCTTCCTTGAAGTCGTAGACGTTCTCGAAATCCTCGAGCTTGTCCTCGGGCTGCTTGCGCAGGATCCCAACCTCGACCAGGGCGAACACTATTTTACCAAAATCGGCTGTCTCCTTGATTCCCCAGTAATTCAGGACCGTCCGTGAAAGCGGGCCGTATTGCTCCAGGGTGTACTCACGGATGCCCTGCAGGAGCTCCTGACCGGAAATATGCCGGGCCTTGGGCAGTTTGGTCACGGTATGGTGGAGGGCGGCCATGACAAAGCTGTAGGCCTCAAACTTGTACTGGTGATGGTCTTCCATCACCTTTTCAATTTTGGTGAGAAAGCTTTCGAGGTCTTTCATCAGCAGGCTCCGACCGTGGCAAGAGTGCGGCGTTTTTTGCGGCGCTCTACGAAATATTTTTCCACCGCGAGGGAACGGGCTTTTTTGAGCACATCAAGATCGAGCGGGACATCCATGCAGCGCACACCGAAGACATCTTCAAACCCGGCAGTGAACGCGCGGATCAGGTCCTGCGGGAGGATGCCCGGAGGTACAATCACAGACTCCTGGTGCAGGAGTGTGCCGGATGAGCGTTTCTGCGAACCGCCTGCGACTTTTTTATCTTCCAGCGCCAGGTCGGTCGCGATCGGGAACACAAAGCATTCCTTACCGGCCGGCAGAGGCTCATCGCAGCGGTAAAAACGAGGTTTGAAACCAAGGCGTTCGAAACCGGCCTTCAGGGCTTCATGGATTTTCAGGTAGCTGATGCGCACCGACTTGAAAGATTCGTCATCAGACTTGCCCGCGACGATCGAGAAAATCACATCGCGGCCATGGAACACCCTGCCGCCTCCTGTCAGGCGCCGGCAGACCCTGTAACCGCGCACGTCTACAGCGGACGGCTCTTCAGAATACCCGACGGTAATCCAGGGCTCAGATGAAAAATAGAAACGCAGCTGCGGGCCCTTGAAATCGACGTCCAGGTCCTGCTCCGCGGAGCGGAACAGGACTTCATCCAGCGCCATTTGAATGGGCATGGGCGCACTGAGCTGGGGCAGGAGCCTCCAGAATTTCATCGAGCGGGAGCGCCTTCAGCCTGCAGGATTTTTTCGCGGACCTGGTCTTTGTAGGAAAGAACCGGTTTACGGGCCGCCGTAACTTCATCGGGCCGTTTGATGGGAAGCGTCTGCGGCGAGGACTTGATTCTGTCCGCATCGTTCGTCATTTCGTACGCAATCTGGGTCATGCACGTGATGAAACGGTCGAGCGTCTCCTTGCTTTCAGATTCAGTGGGTTCAATCATAAGCGCCTCTTCCACCACCAGCGGGAAATGCACCGTAGGCGCGTGAATCCCGAAATCGAGCAGGCGCTTTCCGATGTCTCCGGCATGGACGTCCTTGTCCTTGGCGTCTTTCATAGAAAGAACAAATTCATGCATACAGGGTTCGTCCACCGCCAGGGTGAAAAGCTGCTTGAGCTTTTCTTTCAGGTAGTTGGCGTTGAGGATAGCGTCCTCGCTCGCCTGCTTGAGACCGTCCAGGCCCAGGGTGCGGATATAGACGTACGCGCGCAGAAGCATGCCCACGTTTCCGAAGAATGACTTCACACGGCCGATGGTCTGCTTGCTGTCGTAAATCATCCTGAACCTCTCCCCTTCCTTTTCGATAAGGGGAACGGGCAGAAACGGAATCAGGTGTTTTTTTACGCCGACCGGGCCGGAGCCGGGGCCGCCGCCGCCGTGAGGCGTAGAAAAAGTCTTATGCAGGTTCAAATGGACGATGTCGAAGCCCATGTCGCCGGGCCGGCCGATACCGAGCATGGCGTTCAGGTTCGCGCCGTCATAATAAAGCAGCGCGCCTTTCTCATGCACCCTTTTCGTGATTTCCAGAATGTCTTCCTCAAAAAGCCCGAGCGTGTTGGGGTTCGTCAGCATCAGGCACGCGGTTTCGTCGTCGAGGTGATGATCAAGCATATCAAGGTCCACG
>CAZMMY010000257.1:0-3567 GCA_964567495.1 uncultured bacterium | reverse complement strand
TTCAATGTAACCGAAAAACTCGGAGTTCCAGAGAATGAAGTCTTCAGAAAGACGGGACAGGTGCATCCAGGTGATGGCCAGCACGCTCAAGAGCTCCGTCAAAAAAGCGCGGTCGCTGGTGGCCGCCATGCTGTTAGCGGAAATCTTCGAGAAGCCGAGTTCCTTCGCTACGAACTTGCGGTCAATCGGAAGCGCGGAGCCGGCCAGCGCAGCGGACCCGAGAGGAAGGACATCGAGCCTTTTGGCGGCATCGAGCAGCCTCTCGCGGTCTTCTTCCAGCATTTCAACATAGGCCAGCAGATGGTGAGCGGCGAGGACAGGCTGGGCTTTTCTAAGATGTGTCATGCCTGCGACCACAGTGTCTCCCGCTTTTTTCGCGGCGGTAACCAGGGCCTTCTGGAGGAGCTGTATCCCGTTTTCAATCTGCACAGCGCGCTTCTTCAGATAAACGCGGGTGGAAGTGACAACAAGGTCGTTGCGGCTGCGGCCGGTGTGAATCTTCTTCGCAACGGCGCCGACTTTCTTCTCAACAAAGGACTGGACGAGCGTGTGCACGTCTTCGTATTCATTCATATATTCGCAAAGCGAACGGCCTTTAAATTCGCGTTCAGCCGCGGCAAGCCCCGTGATAATCTTCGCTGCTTCGGCCTTGCTGATGATGCGCTGTTTGGCCAGCATCCTGGCCCAGGCGCGGTTGACCTCGAGTTCGGCGGGCAGAAGCTCACCGTCCACGGCCAGCGAATAGCTGAATTTTTTTAGGGCCGGGTGCATTTCTTTTTTGAAACGCCCGCCCCACAGTCCTTTTTTCATCGGTTCCCTTATTTCTTGGAGCTGCCGAGACCTTCGTACGGAAGGCCCCAGATTTTCATGAACCCTTCAGCCGACTTGCGGTCGAAAATGTCGCCTTCAGAATAGGTCGCAAGTTTCTCGGAATAAAGCGAGAACGGCGACTGGCGGCCCACGATAGTGGCGTGGCCTTTTTCAAGCTTGAAGCGGATCTTGCCCGTCACACGCTTCTGGTTCGACTTGAAGAAATGGTCGAGGGAGTCTTTCAGCGGCGAGAACCACAGGCCGAAATAAACCAGCTCCGCGTATTTCTCGGAGAGCAGTTTCTTATAATGGCTGTACTCGCGGTCCATGACCATGCCCTCGAGGTCTTCATGCGCCTTGATCAGAACGTGCGCGGCCGGGGCTTCGTAGACTTCGCGGCTCTTGATGCCGACCAGGCGGTTTTCGATCTGGTCGAAACGGCCGACGCCGTAAGCGCCCGCGATTTCGTTCAGGTCTTCGATCAGAGCGACCAGGCCCTTTGCCTTGCCGTCAAGCTTCACGGGCACGCCCTCCTCGAAATCGATCTCGAGGTAGCGGGGTTTGTTCGGGACCTTGTCCAGGCCGCGGGTCATGACATACGCATCATACGGCGGTTCCTGCATCGGGTTTTCCAGTATGCCGGCTTCGATCGCAATGCCCCAGATATTTTTATCAATGGAATACGGGGTTTTCTTGGTCGCGTCGACCGGAATATGGTTCCTTTTCGCATATTCGATTTCCTCTTCGCGTGTCTTGAACTCCCACGTACGCAGCGGCGCGATAATCTTGAGCTTCGGGTTCAGCGTGCGGACGCCGACCTCGATGCGGACCTGGTCGTTTCCCTTGCCGGTGCAGCCATGCGCGATGTATTCAGCTTTTTCTTTTTCCGCAACGCGGACGAGATGCTTGGCGATCAGCGGACGGCCGAGCGCGGTGGCGAGAGGATAGCCGCCCTCGTAACGGGCATGGGCCCAGAGCGCGGGAACGATGAAGTCCTTGGCGAATTCTTCCTTCAGGTCTTCGATGTAAACACGCGTGGAGCCCGCGGCATTGGCGCGGGTGATCAGCTTCTTGCGGTCGCTGACTTCACCGATAAAGGCCGAGAAACAGACTACTTCAAAACCATACTGGTCCTGCAGCCACTTGACCGCGCAGGACGTGTCCAAACCACCGGAATAAGCAAGAACTACCTTCTTCATTTCTATTTCTCCTTTGATTTAAATGCCGAATCCGCAAAGATGAAGCAGCACGGCTTTCTGCACGTGCAGGCGGTTCTCGGCCTGGTCGAAAACGACCGAATGTTTCCCTTCCATGACTTCGTCCGTGATTTCCTCGCCGCGGTGCGCGGGCAGGCAGTGCATCACGATTGCATTTTTCTTCGCCTTGGCAAGCAGTTCTTCGTTGACCTGCATGCCGGTAAATTCGCGCAGTTTCTGGGCGCGCATTTTCTCCTCGCCCATGCTGACCCAGACGTCCGTATAGATGACGTCTGCGCCCTTGACCGCCTTGGCCGGTTCCGTGAACCCCTTGATGACGGCGCCGGTCTTTTTGGCCAGCGCTTCGGCTTTTTTCAGGACTTCCGGGTCCGGGGAATACTTCTCGGGAGTGGCATACTGGAACCTGCCGCCCAATTTGGCCGCGAGGTAAACCAGGGAGTTGAAAACGTTATTGCCGTCGCCGATGAAAGTCACGACAGGCCGTGCCTTCGCACCGAATTTTTCCCGGATGGTCATGTAGTCGGCCAGCGCTTGGCAGGGATGCTCGGTATTGGACAGGCCGTTGATGACCGGTTTGTCGAAATACTTCTGAAACTCGGTGATAGTGCTGTGCTCGAAAGTCCTGAGCACAATCCCGGAAAGATAACGGTTTAAAACCCGGGCGATGTCGCGCACTTCCTCGCGAATGCCGAGCTTCATGTCTTCCGGGCCGAGATAAAGAGCACTGCCCCCAAGCGAAAAAATCCCGGTTTCGAAAGAGACCCAGGTGCGAGTCGAGGGTTTTTCAAAAATCAGGCCGAACATTCTGCCCTGAAGCTTGGCGTTGAAGGTGTGAGGATATTTTTTGACTGCCCCGGCCAGCGAAAAGATGGCTTCGATTTCGGTTCTGCTCAGGTCGAGGATGGAAATCAGGTAGTTTCTTTTGTCTTTTTTCATTTAGCGGTCTCCTCAAGCACCTGCTCCAGAATCGCAAGGCCGCTGTCGAGGGTCTTTTTGGTGATAGTCATGGCCGGCATGATCCTCAGAATTTTTTCCTGAGTACAGTTAATCAGAAGGCCCTTGTCTCGCGCCCTGTCCGCGATAGGCGCGCCGGGAATAGCAAGCTCAAGCCCCCGCATCAGGCCCATGCCGCGGACCTGCAGGACAATATCAGGATGCTTTTTACGGAAGGCTTCGAGCCGCTCGCCGAGATAAGAGCCCATCTTAACGGTGTTGGCCAGGAGCTTTTCCTTTTTTATGGCTTTGAAAACACCAAGCGCCGCGGCGCAGACCAGCGGGTTGCCGCCGTAGGTCGAAGCATGCGTGCCGGGCGTGAAAACTTCCTTTTTAATCCTGCGGCTGGCCACAAGTGCGCCGATAGGAACGCCGTTGCCGAAAGACTTGGCCAGCGTCATCAGGTCCGGTTCGATCCCATAATGCTGATAAGCAAACATCTTTCCAGTGCGGCCCATGCCGGTCTGGACTTCATCCAGGATCAGGAGCATGTCGTGTTTATCGCACAGCTCCCGCAGTTCTGTCATGAAGCACACGCCTGCAGTGT
>CAZMMY010000256.1:0-3582 GCA_964567495.1 uncultured bacterium | reverse complement strand
AACCAGGAATCATGCCTCCAAAGGGCAGTGTGATACCATTTCACCACCGGGCAATGAAAACCGTTTTTGAAGCCCGAGTCCGAACTAATAACTGCTGCAAACGATAACTTTTTGCGCAGGAAAATCCCGCCGCAAAATTTTCGCAAACCGTGACGCCTGTTTGAAATCCGGCGCGATTGCGAAGACAGTGGGGCCGCTGCCGGTCATCTTGACCGCGCTTAATCCCCGACGATTAATTTTAGTGACAATTTGTTTTAGAGATGGCCTAAGGAAAAAGGCCGGAAGCTCCAGGTCGTTTTCTAGAATCCGGCCAGCCTGGTGATACCTTTTTTGCTCTAAAAAAGAGGTCAAGAGTTTAACAGTGCGCTCTATTTTTGTCAAGGTAACGGCCGGGAGCTTCCGGGGGAGATTCCGGTAAACTTTCGGGGTTGAAAGACCCTTAGCAGAAACGATCAAAATAAACCAATGCCTAGCGCCTGCTTTCATGGGCTTGAGCCGGTCGCCCACCCCTTCGCCGAGGGCCTGCTTCCAGCCCGAAACGAAGAAGGCCACATCCGCGCCCAGGCGAGCGCCCAGTTTCATGAGTCGGGCCTGGCTAATAGGCAGGCTGTAGAGCTTTTTCATGCCGGTCAGAAAAGCCGCGGCATTTCCCGAACCGCCGCCCAGGCCCGCGCCCAGCGGAATCCTCTTGGTCAGGCGGACAGAGACGCCGCCGAGGCCCGGCACCTCTTTCTCCAGAAGACGGTAAGCTTTGGCAATCAAGTTGTCCTCCCCGCTCGAGAGCTTCTGGCCCAGGCCGGAAGCCATGCGGCATTTCAGGGAAAAGCCTTTTTTACTTTTGCTAAGCGAAAGGGTGTCCGCAAGAGAAATACGATGGAAAATCGTGACCAGATTGTGATAGCCATCCGGCCGCCGGCCCGTGACTTTGAGGTAGAGGTTGAGCTTGGCCGGGCTTTTGAGGGTGAGGGACTTCATAAAAAAGAAAAAGGGCGGGATTTTTTCAATCCCGCCCTTTTTTCTCCGGGTCTTAGGACCAGGATTTTTTCTTGTGGCGGTTCCTGCGAAGCTTCTTTTTCCGCTTATGCTTGTTCATCTTCTTGCGGCGCTGCTTGCGTGCCCACGGCATAAAAACTCCTCCAGGTTACGGGATCACTTTATTCAGCGGGTACTCGATAATACCGGAGGCGCCCGCCTTTTTCAAAGCCGGAATGATTTCCCTGACGACAGATTCGTCAATAATAGTATCGACATCGCACCAGCCTTCTTCAGACAAAGCAGAGACGGTCGGTTTCTTGAGGGCAGGCAGGATTTCCAGCACCGCCTTGAGATCCGTCTTCGCCACGTTCATCTTGAGGCCTACTTTTTCCTGTGCACGGATCGCGCCCTGGAGGAGCATGACCACATTCTCCATCTTGCGCTTTTTCCAGGCATCCTTGTAACTGGCCTTGTTGGCGATAAACTTGGGCACCGACGTCAGAACGGTGTCAATGATGCGGAGATTATTGGCGCGAAGGCTGGAACCTGTTTCCGTGGCTTCGACGATGGCGTCAACCAGGCGAGGCGGCTTGACTTCGGTCGCGCCCCAGGAGAATTCCACTTCCGCCTTTACGTTGTGCTTCTTCAGGTAATTTTTTGTGGCATTGACCAGCTCGGTCGAGATTTTCTTGCCGTCAAGGTCCTTGACGCTTTTGAAAGGAGAATCGTTGTGCACGCAAAGCACCCAGCGAATGGGATTTCGGGTACGCTTGGAATACTGGAGTTCACAGAGCTCTTCGACTTTAGATTCGTTTTCCAGGATCCAGTCGTGCCCGGTCAGGCCGCAATCGATGATGCCGTCTTCGATATAGCGGGACATTTCCTGGGGGCGAAAAAGAATGACTTCCAGCTCCGGGTCGTCGATCGACGGGAAATAGGAGCGCGAGCCCGTGGAAATCGAAAAGCCCGCTTTCTTGAAAAGCTGGTAAGTGGCTTCTTCGAGGCTGCCTTTTGGGAGCGCTATTTTGAGCTTCTGTTTTGTCTCGGTCATAAGGAACGGGAATTCTATATTTTTGCTTGAGGGGTGTCAACCACAAGCTTATACTTAGCGGCACTATGGACCAGGGATTATTCCAAAGTCTGATTGCATTTATGGCGGCTGTTGCCGGCGCCGGCCTGGCCCTGCCCGCAGGCGTTTCCCACAAGCAGCTCTGCGCCCTGATCAGCTTTGCGGCAGGCAGCCTGCTGGCCGTAACCTTTTTCCACATTTTACCCGAAGCCTGGGGCGTTCTTCCCCTGCCCGCAATGGCTCTGGCCCTCGCCTCGGGGTTTGCACTTTTCCATGTGATCAGCCGGTACGTTTCACACCTCTGCCCGGCCTGCGCCGCCTCCCATTTCGAGGAGCACAGCCCGTCGGAACTCAGGAGCATGTCGCTTCTGCTGGCAATCGCGCTGACCATCCACAACCTCATGGACGGCATGGCCATTTCACTGGACCAGCATTTAAAAAACCAGCCTTCGCTGTTCCTGACCATTGCGTTCCATAAATTTCCGGAAGGCCTGGCCCTGTGCGCGCTCCTCATGCGCTCCGGGCAGAAAAAACTTCCGGCTTTTCTGATCGCGGTTTTATTCGAAGCGACCAGCCTGCTTGGCTGGTGGGCGGGTTCTACCGTACTGAGGGACCTTGCCGAAAACATGTGGCTTCATTTGATCCTGCTCCACATCGGCGGCGGGTTTATTTACCTGGCGCTGCACGCCACGCTGAACGAGATGGAAACGCATTCCCCCCGTTTTATCTTCCTGTTTTTCCTGTGCGGCTTTATCCTGATGGGCCTGCTGCGTTAAGCTGCCTTAATCGTCTTCAAAACGATCTGATGGATGGCGTAACCCGCCGCGAGAAGCACAAAAGCCAGCCCGAACGTCAGCGCAAAATTCATCTTCAGCCAGCGGTTTAAGATAAACGGCGCGAAGAAAACAAGCGAAAGCGGCACGGCCGTGACGATAGAAACCGCGAACTCGTTGACCTTCTGCATGTCATGCGAAGAATTCCACAGAAAGAAAATGCTCAGGATCGACATCAGAGGAAGGGCGATGATAAAGCCCGCCAGGGTGGTGTTGCGGTTGGCGAGCCAGGAAGCAAACGCGATAATGACGCCGGAGATTAAAACCTTGGCGATGAAGCCCACGCGAATTTAATAATCCTTGCCGCCGAGAAAGCGGTCCAGCTTCGAGAAAACCACCAGGATAAAAAGCGCAAAGACCGTGGCCAGCACCGCCGCGCTATACATACCGATTCCGCACGCAAGGCCGATACCCGCCGCAGTCCAGATGCCCGCGGCCGTGGTCAGGCCCTTGATGCTTCCATGCTCTGAGCGGAGGATCGCGCCCGCGCCAAGGAAGCCGATGCCGCTGATGACCTGGGCGGCGATACGGGAAGGGTCCACGATGGTCTGGCCCTTATAAAGGGTATAGATGTCCACGGATACGATCATAATCAGCGCGGAACCCAGGCAGACCAGTGCGTACGTTCGCACGCCGGCATCCTTGCCGTGGCTCTCGCGCTCAAGCCCGATCAGGCCGCCCAAAAACGCGGCGGCGGCCAGCTTA
>CAZMMY010000255.1:0-3585 GCA_964567495.1 uncultured bacterium | reverse complement strand
CTGCCATAACTCTCCTTGATTAAAACCTTTCCAAATTGTACAGGCCGCTATCGGCAAGATCAAATGAGAAATCTCTCTTGAACCCTCTCGGCGTTGGAGGGTACAGTATTTCTTGGTATGAGCATCGTCTGGACGCGCAAAATCATTCACATCGATATGGACGCTTTTTACGCCGCGGTCGAGCAGCGCGACCACGCTGAATACCGGGGCAAGCCCCTGATTGTGGGCGGCGACCCGTTCGGCCGGGGTGTCGTCAGTACGGCTTCTTATGAAGCCCGCAAGTTCGGAGTGCGCTCGGCCATGCCCGCGGCCCAGGCGCGCAAGCTCTGCCCGCAGGGCATTTTCATCCCGCCCAGTATGGACAAATACCGCACGGTTTCGCGCACCGTGATGGCTATCCTGCGCCAGCATACGGACCTGGTCGAGCCTATGTCGCTCGACGAAGCTTATCTCGATGTCACGCGCCACCGCTTCGGGCTGGAAGACCCGGTCATGATTGCTTCGATGATCAAGCAGAACATCCATGCTGTGACCCACCTGACGGCCTCCGCAGGCGTTGCGCCGAATCTGTTTCTTTCTAAGATTGCGTCTGAAATGAAAAAACCCGACGGCCTGATGGTCATTAAGCCGGGGGAAGAACAGACTTTTCTCGAAAACCTGCCGGTCCGGAAAATTCCGGGTATCGGGCCCGTAGCCGAAAAGCAGCTGCACGAAGCAGGCGTCAGGACCTGCGGAGAGCTCGCTTTGAAGAGCAAGGGCTTCCTGATCGAACATTTCGGGAAATGGGGCGCGAGCCTTTACGAACGCGCCCGCGGGCGTGACGACCGGCAGGTCGAGCCCGACGTCCCTGCCAAACAGTACAGCGAGGAAGAGACGTTTCCTGCCGATATTCTGGACAAGAATTTCCTCAAAATGAAACTGCGCGAGTATGCCGCTGATGTTTTTGAAGGTCTGAAGGAAAGAGGCCAGCGGGGAAAGACGCTGGTGCTGAAGGTGAAATACCACGATTTCGAGCAGATTACGCGCTCGAAAACCTTTCCCGCGTTTCCGCAGAATGTTGACGAGATTTACAGGGCGGCTGTCCAGCTGCTGGAAGAAAAGACGTATGCGGGCAAAAAAGCCGTGCGCCTGCTGGGTCTGGGCATTTCAGGCCTGCATGAAATCACGGAGCTTGCTCCGGAGAAACAAAAAGACCTTTTTGAACTGGGGTTTTCATGAAACTTAAAAGTGTTTTGTGCTTTCTGGCTGCGGGCGTGCTTATGGCGTTCGCATGGTCCCTGCGCGGTCAGTTCGGGCATTTAAAGGGCGCGCTTCTTCCCGGCGCGTGCGCGGCCGCGCTGATGGCCTTCTGCATGGATGGCGAGCACTGGCGCGACAGCTTCGGCAGGGCTGTGATCATGGGGGCGGTCGGTTTTGGTATCGGCGGGCACATCGGTTACGGCCGCTTGTTCGACGCTGTCCTCGAATATCCCGAAATCCAGCAGACTTATCTTTCCCTGGCTTCGATCGGCCTGATCTGGGGGGCGCTTGGAGGGACCTTCCTCGGTTTTGGTTTTTCGGAAAAACCGCTCAGCCGTTTTGATATGTTTTTGCTCAGCTCGGTCTGCCTTTTCTGGTTCCTGACCCTCGAAGTCTGGGGTCTGGAAGACTGGGACCTTCTTCTATTCCTGTGCGGGCTGGCGGGCATCCATGTTTATAATTTTCTTTTCAAGAAATCTGAGATCGTGGGGGCATTTGCTTTCGGAGGCGCGTTCGCATGGGGCACCGCGTTTTTCGCTGCCGCCGTGCTGCTCGCCGTGGGAAGGCAGGGCCTGCTCGGCGGCGGTTTCGACTGGTGGAACCTCCGCGACCAGATCCTGGGTTTCATCGCGGGCGCCTGCTTCTGGATGATCGCAAGCGCCTTCCGCGCCTTCCGTTTCCGCCGCCATCTGGCTGAAGAAATATTGACCCTCCAGAGAGCCGGCCTGATCTGTTACACCGCCGTTCTGCCTGCATTTTACGCGGCAAACGTCTGCCTGCACTGGCTCCAGACCTTGGACACCGCGCAGGTGCTGCCGTATGCAGTGATCATGGGGGCGGTCCTGCTGGGCGCGCTGATCGTGATTATTCGACTGGACAGCAGGCGCTTCCTCAAACCGAAATTTCCCAAGACCCTTATGGTCAGCACCTTTTTCGTGCTGGGGTATTGCTCAGCGCTTGCCGCCGCCAAACAGCTTCGCCCTGCAGGCATGGCGGCCTGGGAACCCGCTTACACATGTTTTGTTGTTTTCTTCGCAGTTCTGGCATTTTTGCTGCCGTATTTTTCGAAACGCGCGGCCGAGAGCCCCGATGTTTGAAATCTCGGCCTGCATGGCGGCCATGGCCGTCTCACTCCATATTCCTGCTTCACAGTCTCTGAAAGAAAAAAGACGGGTGATCAAAAGCCTCAAAGACCGTATCCGCGCGGGCTTCAATGTTTCGGTCAGCGAAGTGGGCGAGCTGGACAAGTGGCAAAGCGCAGTGCTGGGCGTGTGCATGATCGCCAATGAAAAAGAAATTATTTCCGCTGTTTTTGAAAAAATCCTGTCGCTGATCGACCGGGAAGACGAAGCCAGGCTGATCAATTCCCAGTTCGAGTGGTTTTTGTGAAGTGGTCTTACGTTTTTGTTGAAATTTCCGCCTGGGCGCTTTTTTTTGCTGCGCTGTTCAAGGTCCGGAAGAAAAATCCCGCGCATCTGCCGGAATATCTCGTTCTTCCCGTATATGGCTTCCTGCTTGAAGTCCTGGACATGTATTTTTTTAAAAGTTACCACTATTCTCCGGATTTTATTTTCCAGCTCATGGGCGTCCCCGTTTCAATCGCGCTGCTCTGGGCCGTGATCCTGGCCGGGGCCATGGCCATTTCTGACGCCTCGGGCCTGCCGGAGACCGTCAAGCCGTTTGCCGATGCGCTGCTTGCCCTCTGGATGGACCTGGCGCTCGATGCCATCGCTATCCGCATGAACTACTGGACCTGGGCTATCCCGCTCGACCAGGGCTGGTTCGGCGTCCCGGCTGGGAACCTGTACGCCTGGATGTGGGTCGCATTTTTCTTTTCTGTTTTCGCGCGCTCGGTCCGCGGCCTGTGCGCGAAAAGGCCGGGTGCAGCCTGGCTGTACCTCGCTGTGCCGTTCGCCGCCTATATTTTTCTTTTTATCCAGCTGAACCTGGCAGGTTTCGCCGGCCGTTTCTTCGGTCTGCGGACGCCTAACCAGCGCCTTTGGCTTTTCGCGGCTCAATTCATTCCTTTTCTCGCTCTTGTGCTTTATCATTTAAGGAAAGCCGCGCCGCTCTGGAGACCTTCAAGGTTCTGGGCGGCCAGCCGTTTTTTTATACACGGTTATTTTCTGGCGTGTTTTTTTATTTTCGGGATTTACCGTGACGCGCCTCTGCTGGGCCCGATCGCTTTTGCAGTGCTGGCTGTGGAGTTCGCGGTGCTTAAAAAATTTCAGAAAGCGCCTGTTCATGGATGAAGATTTCGAGGAGCTTCCGGAGGAAGAACATCCGGAAAAGCTCCGCAAAAAGTGGGAAAATGAAGACTTTGACATCCAGTTCCTTGAATAGGGG
>CAZMMY010000254.1:0-3593 GCA_964567495.1 uncultured bacterium | reverse complement strand
CCGAGAATACCCGCTCCTGCGGTCTTGATCGCGGCGCGACGGTCCATGCGAAGCTCCGAACGTTTAAAAATGGGCTCGAGCTCGGAGCGGCGGCTTTCGAGGTATTCGAAGAGCTCGAACTGCGTCAGCGCAGCCGCCAGCGGCACTTCCGCCGAAGGCCCGGCGGCCGACCAGTCCGCGGGGGCGTAATAAGGCGTCCAGCGATTTTGCAGGAAGGACTCGGAATAAATCAGCATTCTGAGCAGCGCGGGAGAAATAATCTGCACTTCGGCATTGTTCCGTGCAAGACCGTCCTCGGGCGCTTCCGTCAGCGCGGTCCCGAGCTTCGCGTCGTCTACCAGCGAGTTGTACGAGTTGATGTAACGGACCTGGAACTTTGCCTTGAGAGCATCGAGAACGCCTTCCTTCTCCGCCCACTTCTCCATGATTTTCTCCGTGAAGGCCAGAATGCTTTTACCTTCCGCCGCATACTCAAAAAGAACGGTCGGGCCTTCGCGGGCGATAACGGCGCGCGGGTCCAGGTTCAGGCCAGTCAGGTAAGCGCGGTATTCCGATATCTGCGCGGCCGTCATCTCAGACTCCAGTTTGGCGGAAAACGGCACGTACCGGTATTCCCGTGCCGCGGTTCCGGGCGCGAATAGATTTTCCATGGACTCGAGAGCGCGCACAGGCCATTCAGGCGAAGAACCCAGCGAGATGACCTGCGCGCCTGGCCGGGCATCCAAAAACTCCTTCATGTCGAGCGCTGCCTGGATAACACCCGGGTACCAGGTCGAAGCGTTGGCGCGGATTTCGCGGGAAACTTTTTTGTCCTCCGCCATTTCTCGAAGCACGTCTTTTTGGGCCGGCGTCAGCGCATTGTAATTTTCAAGGGACGGCCCCTCGGCAAAAACCCTTATATTACCGGCAAGCCTCAGCTCGGATTTTCTCTGGGCCGGAGAAATCCTCAGGCGAAGGCTGCGCCCCACCCGCGCCCGCGGGTAAGTCATGCGCCCGCCCGCGACCATGACCTGCGGCGTATCAGGCCAGGTAGGAATAGCAGGCCGGTCGACCAGAAGCTGGAGAATATTCTGTTCCGTCAGCTTGTCTTCCTGCTGAAGCTGTTTCAGGCCTCTTACGAACTCGTCAATTTTTTTATAACCCGCATCGGCCAGCTTTTTGTTCCCGGGTATTTTTTCATCCAGCAGCGGCGTATAACCGACCGATTTTTCGATTTCTCCGCGCGCAGAAAGATCGCGGATGATCTGGTCGCGCCACTCTTTGAGCAGCAGCATGGACGGCACCGCCCCAGCCTTATTGCCCGCCTCAAGCAGGCGGTCACGCGTTCCGCGCACGAACGCGTCGTAGAGATTGACCTTCCCTTTCTCTTCGGTCAGATAATTCTTCCAGGACACCTCGCCTTTCATGTGGCTCTGATAGGAGCTTTCCTCCGGAATGCTTTCGATCTGCGGCATGATCAGCGCAAACGAAACACCCCTCTCACGCAGCAGGTTCATCAAACCTTCGGAATGGAAACCGCCGGCTACGAAAACGGCGGACGGGCTGCTCCATTTTTCCATGCCCTGCATGGCGTGATCGAGCAGGGCCGCGTCGCGGTCTTCCGCGTTTTCGTAAAATGCGAAATGGGCCTTGAGGGTTTCGATGTCCAGCGGCAGTGCGCCGGCCGCGGCGCTCTCGTTAAGAAACCGCCAGTCGCCGCGGCTGATCTCGAGTCTGGCCAGGCGTTTCAGAGCGGCCAGGCGCGCGGTTTCGGCGTCCAGCCCGCGCTGGCTATCGTTCTCGAAAATGTTTTCCTTGATGTCTGCCACATATTTCTCGAAGCTTGCGAAAAAGCTGGTGCCTTCGATGTCGCGCATCATCTTCTGGCGGCTGGCACCGCCCGCGAGCGCCTCAGAAATGGACAGTTTATATTTCACGGCGGCCGCCATCTGCTGAAGGCTCAGCGCGAACTGCTGGGTCGAGATCTGCTGTGTCTTGTAAGCCTGCGTCGCTTCCTGAAGTTTTTTAAGCACGTCTTTATTTTCAGGCGCAGGCCGGCGGGCTTGCAGGGCACGGGTAAAATGAGCGGCGGCTTTTTTGACTTCGATGTCGAGCTGCTCTTGGCCGGTTTCCGGCTTCTCGCTTTCTTCCAGAATCAGCGCAACTTCGCCGCCCGGCTCCGGGCGCTGAATCCCCGCCAGGGTCTTGAGTACCGCGAGAAAGTCCTGCTTGTTTTCGTGGAAGTTGTGCACGGCCTGGTCGACCGAACGGAGCTTCGGAGAATAGATTTCCGCTTTACGGTTTTCGAGATCCTGCTCCAGAGCTTCGAGGCGATTGAGCAGATCCGGCTGTTTTTCCATGGCCGCAAGATAAAGCTCTACGCCCTCCTCATACAGCTTCCAGTCTTCCGCGCCATAGAAGAGCGAGTTCCCGCGGTTCATGATGGCCGCGGCCACACCGCCCGTCAGTTCACCGTTCTCAAAATAATCTTCCAGCACGGCCAGGAGTTTGTCGCGGTCAGGGAAGCTGCGGAAAATCGTAGGGTCCAGCTCTCCGCTGGCGCCTTCGAGCGCGACCAGGTTCACACCGTACTGACCTTCGAAGTAGCGGATCAGCTTGCGGATATTTCTCTGGGCGTCGGGGATAGAGTGCGCGTCGCGGATCACAATCAGGGTCTCGCCGCTCTCGCCCTTGAAGCGCTCTTCAATCTTGCCCAGCACTTTGGGAACTTTCAGGGAATCGATCTCAAGGCGGACAGGCTGGACGGGCGGTCTGGAAATTTTTTCGGCGGCATACACCGGTTCGAGAAAAAGATTGGTTCCCGCGAATGACACTAAAGCGCACCATGCAGCAATAATCCTAAAAAAACTAGCAGGCTTAGTCTTATGCGCTCGTATTTTTTTATTCATAGCCCTTAGCTGTGATTACGAAATTGCCGGATGTCGGGGGTGAAAATTACTTTTTAAATCGCTAAATCTGCCGCCCTATAAAGAGTAACTTCCCTATAGGGGGAATACAAATATAGGAGAAAAGCTATTTATTGACGTAACTCACGTCATATCAATACGTTGAGGGAAAAGACAGGGAAAATGATTTTGGAGCGGAAAAACAGGGCCTAAAAAAGAGTCTGCGGCTGGACCGGAAGGCCTTCCTGGATACCGGGCGTCAGAGCGGCGACAAAATCCCAGGCGCCGCTTCCGAAACGGGCCACGCCCTGGAAAATACCGTCAGCGAAGCCGGCGAGATGGCGGGCCGCAGGGAGGCCCGGCGCCTCGTGGTATTCCTGTATGGTCATGGGGATCTCGAGAGGAAAGCTGATGACGTTTTTGAAACCGCGGCCGAGGTCACGTTTCATGGCGGCCCCATAAGACTCTTCCGCATATGCGGCCGGAGCCAGAAACGTCAGGGAAACCATCGCAAAAACAGCCCATGCCTGCCTTTTCAGCATAAACCTCTCCTTAAGTTTTCAAACCTGAAGCCGATGTCTGTTGATAAGCTTATGAAACCACTTTATACATGCTCAAGCTGCCACTGGTCGGGGGATGAAACCCATTTCATCACCAAGATTCTCTCGATCATGTACCGCCCCAAACACGAGAATATCCAGGCCTTCA
>CAZMMY010000253.1:0-3613 GCA_964567495.1 uncultured bacterium | reverse complement strand
CTCGGAACCGCCCTGGCTTTTGGGGGCCGCGGCGACTATCTTCAGTTTCCGGCCAGCGCGGCGTTGGCGCCGCAGGGAGAGTTTTCGATTTCGGCCTGGATCAATCCCGAGCAGGTTCCTGGCCATGGTCAGAACGCCACAATCCTTTCTATATATGAAGAAGGCAAGGAAGGTCCCGGCGGCGCGGAATTCTCTCTTGGCCTGAGCGGTCCTGACGGTCGCCTGACCGCTCGCGCGCCTATGCTTCAGCCTGCCGAGATGAAGGGCTGGATGGGAGTGGTCCCTGGCGCCTGGCACCATGTGGCGGTTACCTGGGGAGAGGGCAAGGTTTCCATCTATAGTAACGGGATCCTGGATTCTGTCGCGCCCTACACGGGCTCGCTGGATTTCTCCAAAATGGCGGTCCGGATCGGCGCTGATTCCCGGAATACGGCCTTCTTTAAGGGAAGCATCGATGAAGCCGCGGTCTACAAGCGCGTCCTGTCAGCAAAGGAAGTCTCGTCCCAGGCAGGCCTTTTTCACGATTCCGGTATTTATACTTCCGAGGTCAAAGACGCGAGAGGCGCCGCTCCCTGGCGCAGCCTTCAATGGAAGTTGCCGCTGGCCTATGGCAAAGAATCGGACGGCAGTGAAACCGGCCTGCTTCATCTTTATCACCTGAATGACGCGGAAGGCGCGGCTATCGCCGATGGCCGGAACCAGATTCCTGCCTCGGCTATGGGCACCTATCCCGTGCCCGGCGTGTTCGGCCAGGCCCGCTGGTTCGAGGGCCGCGGTTACGACAAAATCCTTTCGCAGAAAAACTTCCCGTCCCTTTCCACATTCAGCATCAGCATGTGGTTTCAGTTCGGGTCCTCGGAGCCCGGGCTGAACGACCGCCTGTTCAGCATCGGCGACGGCAGCCCGACGGTGTTCCGCGGCGTGGACGGACGCCTTCACGTACAGATGCAGGGTGCTCGCGAGATCGCGGGCGAGCGTTCGGTTCGCGATACCCGCTGGCACCACCTCGTGCTTTCAGCGGACGGCAGGAACCTCTTCTTATATATAGATGGGTTGCTCGACGGCAACTCGCCCTTTTCCACGGCCACGGCGCAGAACCCGCTGGTGCTCGGCAACCTCAAAAGCACCGACACTTTCCGCGGCGCGGTTGACGAATTCCTGTTCTACAATTACCCGCTTTCACGCGATGAAATCATGAACCACTTTCTGCGCGGAAAAATCGATGCCAGGATGCTGGTCCGCGCCTCTGACGAAGCTGACTTCGCCGGAGCCGCGTGGCACGGCCCCCGAGGTGCGCGCCAGGGTGAACAGGCCGAAACTTTTACCGCGGCCCTCTGGCATTTTGACGAGCCGAACCTGCGGGGCTTGGGCGGCGAAGCGCTCGACTCCGGCCGTTTTGCCAATAACGCCACAGCGTTCGGTAAAATCCAGAGCTCCCCGGACGGTGTTGCCGGAAACGCCGCTCGTTTCAACGGCGCGGGCGACTTTCTCCGCGCTTCAGCCTCTCAGAGCCTTAACTTCGAGCGTTTCACTCTTTCCCTCTGGGTCAAGCCCGAGGTCATGTCCGAAGGTCAGGTAACTCTAATAGACAAGGAGTACAAGGGCGGTGCTCCCGTATTTTCTTCTTTTGCGCTCGATCTTCTTTCCGGCAACCGGCTGGCCGCGCGCATGGGCCGCCCGGGCGGCTATCAACAGATTGAAAGCGGCAGGGGCGGAGAAATTCCTGTGGGCCGCTGGAGCCAGGTGATGGCGGTCTACAACGGTGATGAGGTAAAGCTGTTCGTCAACGGGAAGCTGGTTAAGGCGGGACGTTTTAAGGAGAGCATCCCGTATGATGACGGCGCGCTATATTTTGGCCGGTACGCCGGCAGCGAAGGCCGTTATTTTCAGGGCGAGATGGACGAGGTCCATTTCCGCAACACCCCGGCTACGGATTTCGAAGTCGCCGCGCTTTATGCCAAGGCCGACCCGGACAATTATTTCAGGCCTTTTGAGCCGGCTGAAACCGGCGTTCAGCCCTCTCGTTATTTTCAGTACCGCATTTTCCTGAATTCGGGCGCCGCGTTTGCGACGCCCGCGGTGCAGGAAGTCTCGGTCCAGGGCAACCAGTTCGCTTCCGACAGGCCGTGGGTTTCCAACAAAAACGGGATTTCCTACGCGGACATTACGCGTTTTGCCGAGAAAACAGGCCCTGAGCACAGCGGTTCGGTCACTTATCAGCTTTCACCGGACGGCGCCAACTGGTTTTACCATAACGGCCGGCGCTGGGTCATTGCCGCGGGCGCGGACGAGTCCAACACCGCGGCGCAGCTCCAGACCCGCATTATCGAATTTCCGAAAGACGCGGGCATCGGCAGTTTTTATTTTCGCGCTTTTCTCCATTCGCTGACCGGTACCGAGGCGGCTCATCTCGATGCGGTCGAACTGGAATACCTCCCCAACAAGCTGACCGTGACAGCGCCAAACGGCGGCGAGGCCCTTCTGGCCGGAACCGAGCAGGTCATCCGCTGGAATTCCGCAGGCGAAGTCCAAAAGGTCAACATCGAATACTCTAAGGATGATTTTAAATCCGACTTTCATGAAATCGCCAAGGGCGTAGTCAACAGCGGTGTTTATACCTGGGCCGTTCCCGACGACCTTTCGACCCGGGTGAAGGTCCGTGTGCTGGACGCGCTCGACCCGCGCATCCACGACACCTCCGACCTCGCGTTCCGCACCGTGGGCAGCCTGGAACTGACCGCGCCGAACTGGAACGAACGCTGGGAAGTCGGCACGAAGCAGAATGTTATCTGGAAGACCACGGGCAAGATCAAGGACGTGAAGCTGGAATACTCCACCGACGATTTTACGCGTGCCATTTACCCGATCATCGACTCCGTTAAAAACGAAAACCGCTATGAATGGACCGTGCCCGACACCGTTTCGCCCAATGTAAAAGTCCGCGTGTACGACGTTCGCGATGCGGAGACGAGCGATACATCCAATGATACGTTCGCCATTACGGCCAGACTTTCGCCGCTTTCACCTCAGCCCGGCACCCGCTGGCTGGCCGGCACGGAGCAGGAGATCCGCTGGCAGTCCACGGGTTCGCTCGCTCTGGTCAATATCGATTACAAGACGTCCGCCAAGCAGGAGTGGGTCCGCATTGCTGAGAACTATGAAAGCCGCGGCGGTTTTTTCTGGAAGGTCCCGGATGACATTGATTCCAATGTTCTTATTCGCGTGACCGATGCGCACGACCCGAAAGTCATTACCGAAATGGGGCCTTTCGCCATTCACGGCGGGCTACGCCTGACGAATCCCAGAGGCGGGGAACAGTGGGCTGCGGGCACCCGGCGAAAGATCGCTTGGGACACGGTGGGCACCATTCCTTCCGTGGACCTGGAGTACAAGACAGGCGTCGACGAGGAGTGGAAGAAAATCGAAGAAGCCATTCCCAACACCGGCGGTTTCATCTGGACAGTTCCGTCCGACATTACCGGCCCCGTCATGGTCCGGGTCGTGGATTCCCATGATCCCAAAGTCCAGGCTGCGCATTCCGCCGCCTCCGAAATCATTCCCGGCTTCTTTCTTAAATCGCCCAACGGTGCCGAGGAATGGCGCGCCGGAAGCC
>CAZMMY010000252.1:3155-3613 GCA_964567495.1 uncultured bacterium | reverse complement strand
GGAGTCAGCTCATGACCTGAGCTCTGGATCAGCGCTGCGATCCGGCCCAGCTCGGTTTCCATGCCGGTTTTCTCAACAAGTGCCTCGCCCCGCCCGTACGTAATCACGGTCCCCATGAAAACCATGTTCGATCTTTCGGCCACGGAGAGCCCGCCGCCCAGGCGCTTCGACTCCTTTTCCACCGGCTCCGATTCGCCGGTCAGGGCGGCTTCCTGTGCGCGCAGGTTGAAACTCTCGATTACACGGCAGTCGGCGGGCACGACATTTCCGGCTTCCAGCAGCAGCACGTCGCCGGGAACAATCTCCTTCGCTGAAATTTTTCTGACCACGGAGCCCCGGCGCACCCGAACCTCGGGAACCGTCATGCTTTTCAGCGCCGCCATGGCTTTTTCAGCCTTATGTTCCTGGAGGAAACCCAGCACGGCGTGAACATCGTGCGCGTGCCGGTGCTGTTCCGC
>CAZMMY010000252.1:0-3145 GCA_964567495.1 uncultured bacterium | reverse complement strand
GAATAACAATCAACAGGATGGCCGAAGTGTTTTTAAAATCGCCGAGCGATAAAGAAATCAGTGCGGCGGACACAAGCACCAGGACCATGGCCGCAGAAAACTGTTCCCAGAGAATTCTCCATGCCTTCCTGGAGCCGGTTTCATGAAGCTCGTTGGGACCGTGCTGTTTCAGCCGGCGCGCCGCCTCATCATCCCCCAGCCCGCTGGTGATTTCCGTCTGCATTTTCTTCGCAGCGGTGGTGACGTCCTGCTCATAAAGGGCCATGACCGCCCCCTTCCGCACGATTTCGCAGGAGAGCTTCAAGTTTCGCCGTTTCATGCATCCGGAAATTATCCGGGATCGCGGCATAAAAACGGCGCTCCGCCTGGACTTCGTGCTGAAGAAGATGGACGAGATAAATGCCGTTGCGCTGGAGCCTTTCGCAGACCTCGGCATCCGTAGGGCCTGCCTTGATGAAATCCTGGAAATTTTTCCGGAAATCCTTCAGCTCTTCGCGAAATTCATCATGCCACCCTTCGAGCATGCGTATGGCCGGGCCAAGTTTGGGGACATGCCTGACAAGGAACGGGAAAAGGCGTTTTTCCTCGAAGCGGAAGCGGGCCGACAGGCGGCGGAAAAAAGACAGGGCCAGCCGTGTCTGGCGGATATTAATGCCGCGCCGCGGCTTGCCTTCATAACGAAGGTTCCGGAGCAATACCTGAAAAAAGCCGGTTTTTCTCAGCGTTTCCGACTGGCATTTTGAGGCATATTCCAGAAACTGTTCTGCGCCGTTGTGTACCATATTCCCTCCTGATAGAAGGGTACGGCGGCCGGAGGAAAGAATCAGTGACGGACGTCACAGGGCGCAAGCAGCGCGCCGGCTTAAAGCAATTTTTGAAGGCCTTTTCGGTCGAGGATAATAATCTGATGGGGCTTGATGGCGATCAGCTTGGCGCGTTTGAGCTGATGCAGATGACGGGCCACGGTCTCGCGCGCGGCTCCGATTCTCTGAGCCAGCTCTTCCCGTGTAAAAGGCACGGGCAGCACGTCCTTGGCCGCGGAAGTCCCGGCTGCCTCCTGCATGTCGAGGAGGAATTTGACCACTCTTTTTTTGGTGTCCTTGAGCGAGACTTCTTCGATAAGCGAGCCGAAACACTTCAGCTTGGCCGCGAAAATAAGGTTCAGCGCATGGCTGGTTTCCGATTTTGTCTGCACAAGGCGGAGATACTGATCGCGGAAGAGAAACCAGACTTTGGAAGGCTCCACTGCCTGGGCCGTGGCATTGCAGAACCATTCCGCCGAGCCGGGATTACAAGCGCAGGTGTCACCCGGGCCAAGCGTTTCAAGGATCTGCTCCCTTCCTGAGGAAGTCATTCGGAAAAGCTTGATGCGGCCCGACTCGACGATAAAAACGCGCTCGCAGGGTGCGCCCTCGGAAAGGAGTATCTCGCCCTTTTCGAAGTTTTTTTCGCGCAGATAAGTTTTGAGCACCGTCAGGTCGGCGGCTGAAAGCCCGTGAAAAAGTGGGATATTTTTAAGGTCTAGAGAAATGGGGGTGTCCTTATGGGATGCGCCGGCGGATATCGCTGACCGTACGTTCCACCTGGCGGACTTTGTCCTGGCTGTCGCGGGACGCGCGTTCCAGATCCGAAACCCTTCTTTCCAGCGCGCTGATCTTGGAATTGATGCTGTTAATATCGGTATTGATCAGGTTGGCGCGGGAAGTGCCTCCGTCGCGGAATTCCTTGAAATCTTCGGAAAAGTCGTCGGGAGGAACGGGGGGTTCTTCAAGCAGTTCCTCTTCGGAAAGCTCGTCTTCGGGCAGGTCTTCGGCCCATGCGTGAACAGGCGCCAGAATCGACAAACAAAGCAAAGCGGCCAGGAACTTTTTCATATTCTCCCCCGGGGTTGAATGTGCAGGCAGTATAGCACGCCCCCGTCAGCCTGGAAAAGCCGGAAATTACTAGGCTCTGGGATGAAACTGGGCGTGGATGGTCTTGAGCCGGTCGCGGGAAACATGGGTGTAAATCTGGGTCGTTGCGATGTCGGAATGGCCGAGCAGCTCCTGCACCACGCGCAGGTCGGCGCCGCCTTCCAGCAGGTGCGTCGCGAACGAATGGCGGAAGGTATGCGGCGTAATCTCTTTTTCGATGCCGGCCTGTTTCGCGTACTTCTTGATCTGCTGCCAGATGAAGATCCGGCTGAGCGGTTTACCGTTACGGCCCGTGAAAAAATGGCTGTTGTCCGGGTTCTCCTTCGTACGCACTTTGTCCAGGTACTGGCGGCAGTACGTCATGGCGGACTTGCCAACCGGCACCAGGCGCTCCTTGCTCCCCTTGCCGGTGCAGCGCACAAAGCCTCCGTCGAAATTGAAGTCGTTGAGTTTCAGGTTTGCGATTTCCGAGACCCGCATTCCCGTCGCGTAAAGGAGTTCGAGAAGGGCCCGGTCACGCAGCGGCAGTTTTTCCTGTTCGAAAATTTTAAGCAGGCGGTCCATGTCCTGAACAGTCAGGAATTTCGGCAGGCGCTTCCAGAGCTTGGGCGATTCGAGCACGCTGGTCACGTCCTCCGCAATCAGCCGCTCTTTGACGAGAAACCGGTGGAACACCTTGATGGCGACCATGCGGCGAGCAATGCTGGAAGCCTCAAGCCCGCGCTTCTTTTCATGCATCAAAAAATCCATAATGTGGCTGCGTGTGATTTTGCCCCAGCCGCCCGCCTTTTCTTTTTCCATGAAGGCGTGATAGTTCTCGAGGTCGTTCTGGTAAGCTTCGGTAGTATTTCTGGAAAGGCCTTTTTCGACAGAAAGATAGTCCAGGAATTCCTTTAGGAACGGGACGGTCACAGGAGGAGCCGGGGTTTCAGAAACTTTTTTCTTCATTTCCCTTATTATCGGCTGCGCCGGGCTTTTTCTTCCGCTGCGCGGGATTTGCCGCAACGATTCTTTACCGCTGGGCGCGGGGCCTTTTTGTCGCGTCCGCGAGCGTACTGGCTCCCGCCCAAGTCTTGCAACGAGGCCTGCGCCCATTAAAGCTCACAGACAGGACAGATTTAAATTTAACCCGTCCCGGCCGTAAGCGGCATGTGCGAAGGCTTCTGGGAATAACCGAGCCCTGTGCTGACGGGAGACGCCGGCCCGCATCAGCGGGCGATGGCGAGGGTTCC
>CAZMMY010000251.1:2790-3626 GCA_964567495.1 uncultured bacterium | reverse complement strand
AGCTCGCCGGAGACCCGGGCGAAATCACCGATAAAAACGCGGCGCTGTTCAAGACGAGCGACGGGTCTTCGCTCGACGGGCTGACGGGCTACAGGCCTCAGCAGGACGCAGGCAGCTATTCGAATGTCCGGTATAGCCGCACCGTGCTTACCGATGATGCCAAAAAGCTCAACAAGGAAGCGGCGGATTTTTTTGCGGACGAAAAAAGCCGCCGCTTCGACCTGAACGCTAAGATCACCTCCGGCCGGATGAGCCAGGCCGATATCGCTGAGGCGCGGAAGGACGAGGTGGAACGCCGCCAGGACTTCACCCGGAAGCAGCAGGCCAAGCTCGACCAGCTGAACTGCAAAGGCATCAAAACACCTGCCTGCGACGACGTCCGTGACCGGAACAAGAAATTATTCGGGATTTTATAATCAGCCTGCATTAAAATAAGCCATGAGCGTTTCACTCAAAGCCGGGGCTGCTGTCGTTGCCCTTCTTGCATTTTCTTCCTGCGCCGTTAAAACTGAATCGGTCTCTCTTTCCGCGCCTGCCGCCGCCCAGCCTCTGACGGTTATGAAATGCGGCGATGCTCTCCAGGCCACGCTGGCGATTGCGCCTCCCATCGACAAAAGGCCTGAATATGAAAAAACAGGGAAGAAACCGTCCGGCGTTTTTCTTGTCGTTTGGAACCAGCGTATCGGCAGCTATGTGACTTCGGACGCGGATTTTGGCAGAGACGTGCCCAAGGCCATGATGCAGCGGTTTGCCCAGGCGATTGAGCAGAGCAACTGCTTTGTCGCGCTCAAGCCGCTTACTGAAGAAGTACCGCCTAATCCCGTGCCTGAAGAGCT
>CAZMMY010000251.1:0-2780 GCA_964567495.1 uncultured bacterium | reverse complement strand
CCCAGATCGAGCATTTTTACGGCACCCAGCATCAGCATTCCCATCTTGCGGTGGTTCCCGCGCTGGTTGTGAACGCCGCGAGCGTTTCAGACGGCGTTGGACTGGCCGAGGGTGTTACGGAAGTCACGTTTGTGCTTTATGACATGCAGAGCAGTTATGAAATCTGGGGAGAAAAGATACAGGCGGGCGCAACCAATTCCATCAAAGGCGGTTTCCCGCAGGCCGCGCAGGAATCGCTTTCCCAGGCGGCCGAACGACTCGCCAAGGCTATTTACACCCACACGCAGAGCCTCGAAGGAAGATAAAAAGAAGTTTTAGAGGTGCTTTTCGATCATGATGTAGGACTCGAAAAGCGTCTTCCAGTCCAGAATCACGCGTACAGTCAGCAGGGTGGGTTTTTCGATGGCGAAATCGGTAGGAAACTGGTGTTTGTGCCAGCGGAAATACACGCTTGAGGTCACGGGCTCTATGTCCATGTGGGCGCTTTTTGTGGAAGCGCCGTAGTCGGTCGCGTATTCAATGACTTCCTTGTGGAACCGCTTGTCCTTGCGCCAGCAGGTGACGGCGAAGGTCTTGTCGAAATAGAATGGAAACTTGGGCACATACAGGTTGCTGTGCACCATCTCGGCTTTATAGCAGTCGTTGGCGCCCTGCGAGAATTCCTTGCAGATAATGAATTGCAGAAGCTGGATCTTGGGTTCCATTAGCGCGCTATTATATTTCAAGCCTTGAAAAAATAAAAGAAACGATTATATTGGACGCAGGCTTATGAAAAAATTTCTGATCTCTTCAGTCAAGGCAATCGGCCAGACGCTCTTTTCCACACTGATCTTTCTTGTTGTCCTGGAGATCGCCTGCCTTCTCGTCGGCTTCCCCAGGGGCGCGCAGCGTTATTACGAGGGTGTTGTCGTCAGCGAAAAGCTTTCCACATACAAGCCCAAGGATGAATTCCGCATTTTTGTTTACGGCGAATCCAGCATGCACGGTTCGCATTATGCGCCGGTTTCCAACCCCGCCCGCTGGCTGGAGGCCTATCTTAAAGATTTTCTGCCTGCTGATAAAAAAATACGCATGGTCAATTTCAGCCGTATGGGTTCGGGCCAGCATGTGATTTACGAAGCTTTCCGCGATACCGTGGAATATAAACCCGATCTGGCTGTTTTTTATTATGGGCATAACCTTTTTCTGCCGGGCAACAGGAAGGACCAGGTCGAAAAGAAGGAGAATAAGCCTTCCGCGGTCTTCAAAAGCCTGCTGCGCCGCAGCCGTCTCTTTTCTGCCATGTACAGGCTGGCTGTCGGCATAAGGCTGAAGACCAAAAAAGATGAGGCGGGCCAGGACAGTATCGAATACAAAATTATTGAGACCATGCCGTGGGGGATCGGCCCGGAAAACGCGGTGCCTAATAACACCCCCCGGTATGCGGAGAACATCGAATGGTTTCGCCGGGAAAGCGAGAGTATCGTGGAGCTGGCCCGAAAAAAGCGGATCAAACTGCTGCTTTGCAGGCCTGCGGGCAACCTGAAGGATTTTTCGCCTTTCATGTCTGTTCACATGCGCGCGCTTTCTCCTGAGGAGCTGAAGGCGTTCGAAGAACATTACGAGAACGGTAAAAAAGCCGAGGAATCGGGCCGCCCGTCTGAGGCGCTTATTTTTTACAATCAGGCCTGGACGATCGACCCGCAATACGCCGACCTCTGCTTCCGCATGGCATCCATTTACTTCAAGCAGGGCGAGCTGGACAAGGCCCGGCAGCTTTTCGAGGCTGCGCGTGATTTTGACGCCATCAAGGTTCGGGCGGGAAGCGATGTTTTGACGTTTTACGATGGTCTGAAGACCGGGCCGGACTTGAGTGTGGTCAACGTGGAAAAAGTGCTGGTCCCGGAAATTCCGGGAGCCATCACCGGGGACCCCATGATTGAAGACAACGTCCATCTCTCCATCCGCGGCCATGCGCTGCTCGGCCGCGCTCTGGCGCAGGAGATCGCTGAAAAGGAATGGATCGTTCCGAAGTCAAAGTGGCGCTTTGACAGGCAGAGAAGCGACGAAGAAATTTCGAAGCAGCTGGGTGTGAATCCGGACCTGCAATTTTCGGCGGACATCAAGATGGTGCCTTATTTCGGCAGCCGTTATGACAACCGTATTTTTTTTGCCAACAAAGCGCTCGGGATTTATCCCGATCACCCCAAGGCCCTGCGCCATCTGGCGTGGTCCTACTGGCTGAAAGGGGACAAGGACAGGGCCCTCGCGGTTTATGAGGGGCTTGGCCAGAAACATCCCGAAGCCCTTCGGGAAGTGTTCCAGAACAATCTCGACGTCAAGAAGGCCTTCGTCGAGAAGTTTCCCTCTCTCAAGATTTAACTTCGCAGGAAATTAGAAAAGAAAACTACAGGATGGGTTGGGCCGCTTCCTGAGCTGCCGGTTCTTCTTCGGCGCCGGAAGCATCCGCCTCATCCGCAAGCTCGGCCTGGATGGCTTCGCCTTCGTCATTAGCGGCAGGAGCGGGTTCGAAATCCTGGACCACGGCTTCTTCAGTCGCGGCAGGCTGGGAGACCCCAGGGGTTTCCACGGGAGCAGGTTCTTCAGGCACGTCAGCTGGAATAAAAGTGAAATTCCGCATCAGGAGAGCGCCTGACTTGTGAGGCCCGACCCGGTCATGGGCAAAAATAAGGGTGGCCTCGGTAATGTCTGTCGGTTTGGAGAAATTAAACGTGAATTCAACGGGTTCCCATTCCTCGCGAACCATCTTGATCGCAAAGGCTCGGACGATGGAATACCTG
>CAZMMY010000250.1:0-3629 GCA_964567495.1 uncultured bacterium | reverse complement strand
CGGCCGCGCCCGCGCCTGCCGCGCCGAAAAAGCCGGAGTCATTCCAGCCGGTCGAAGTCCCGCCCGTGAAAACGGTCGAGGAACTCGAAGCGGAAATTCCGAAGGCGTAAAGATGCGCGGCCGGGGTCTGAATAAAGTGCGAAAAGCCGTTCAGAAAATCCCGGCCGCCGTCCTCTCCCTGCTCGATGCTGTGGCTGAAAGGCTCCCGCCCGATGAAATAGAACTGACAAAAAATTCCATAATTTTAAAGTATAAAAAATCCGTATGAAATTCTCTGCCCCGCTGGACGCGCGAAAAGTCGTAACGAAGATCAAGAGAAAATTTTTAAAACTCATTCCCTATCCGACAACTGTTCACGAATGGGAAGTCCTCGCGCCTTTCCGTTTTTATTTCGATGATACCCGGCCCGATCATTTTATTCTGGTCGAAGCTGGCTGGCGTACAGATCTCGCCAGCGTTCCGGGTTTCTTCGGGTTCGTCATTCAAAAAGACGGTGAGTTCTCGCAAGCGGCCGTCACGCACGATTGGTCATATAAAAATCGCGGCAATGTTGTGTGGAAAGAATTGCCGAAAGGAAAAACTGCAAAGGCCGCGCCGCTGACCCGCGAAGAACAGGACTTGGCTTTTTTGAACGGAATGAAATTGCTCGGTACTTCCCTGCCGATTCGCGTGGTGATGTGGCGGGCCGTTCGTCGCTTCGGCTGGATTAGATATCCGAAGGCGGCCGCATGAGTCCTGATATTTTTTTGAAAATTCTTTTATCCGTCATCGGCTTTTTGCTGGTGTATGTGCTTTACGATATTAAAGCCTTCCTGAAAGAAACGCGCCAGAAGTTAGATAATCATTGTGAAGATTTCGAGAGGCACGTCCCCCATCGCCGCTCAACTGATCGCCCCGCCTAGCCCCTACTCCGCGCTCAGGGTTTCCCCTAAAGTTTATTTGACATTCCCCCGATAAGACCTTATAGTTCTTTACAGAATGAGACACGCGAAAGGAGGTAACCTAAAAATGGATCAACTATATACGATCGAGGAAATTCAGGGCTTGATGAAGGTTTCCCGGCCTACGCTGTATCGCTACATGGATGAAGGGATTATTCCTTTTGTTCAGATCGGCGGCCAGCGGCGTTTTATTGGCAGTCAGGTAATGACGGCTATTAAGCGTTTACAGGTTCAGCAGGTACAGGCGCGGCTCCGGGGTAATTCATCTCCGATTCAGGCAGGGCGGCAGTCAGCGGCCTACAACGGGAAGCGAGTCCGCAATTATACATTATGGGACGTTTTGGGTTATAGAGAAAAGCCTACGTTATGGGCTTTTTAGAACTCCTGGGAATCAAATCCCGCTTAAGTGACACAATCCTGTCCATAAATAATTTGCCTTCCAGATGGTCCAGTTCATGCTGAATGCAGATGGCTTCAATTCCCTCACTGGCTTTTTCCTGAAGCTCGCCCGACTCATCCTGCCAGCGGGTCGTAATACGGTTATACCGCTTTAAAAGGCCTGTATAGTCAGGCAGGCTCATACAGCCTTCACGGCTGGCGACCTCATCTTCGTAATCAAGGATTTCGGGGTTTACAAGGACCAGCCTCCGGGCGCCTGGGACCCTCGGGCTGACATCCACAATAGCGATTTTCTGCGAAATACCGACCTGCGGGGCTGCGATTCCGATTCCATGAGGCTGGGACCGCATAACTTTGTCCATTTCCCGGACCATTTTAGCCAGGTCCGGACCAAAGACCTTTACAGTTTCAGCCGGACGCCTTAAAACCGGGTCTGGAAAGAGCTTTATGGAATACCGGGACATTAAAGCTCAAGCCTTTCGGTCTTTCTGAGCGAAATTTCAACACCCAGACTTTTCTCCAGCTTCTTAAGATCGGATTCAAGGCTTTTAAGCGACACTTTGGCCGGAACATCCACCTCGAGGATCATGGCGTACAACGCTCTGGGGTCCTTGCCGATAATCCTGGAATTCAAATCGGTAATATTCAGTTTACGTTTTGACAAAAGACCGCTGATCTTGTAGACAATACCGGTTTTGTCGCGGCCGATCGCAGTCACAATACAGCTGCGAGTTCCGGGCACATGCGCTTCGCCGCGCCTGCGCGAGCCCCTCAAATCGGACCAGAAACAATTCAAACTTTTCTTTTTCTTTAAAATTTCAAGGTCTGCAGCGAGATGTTTCTTTTTTTCCGGAGGAACGGAAACCACCATCATCATAGCCAGTTCCTTGTCGAGCACCGTCATGCTGACGTCTTCAAGGTTGCACCCGCGTTTATAAAGGATTTCCGTGACGCCCGCGATGATTCCCGGCCGGTCACCGCCCGCCACGGTCAAAAGTGAAAGCTGTTTTTTCATTTTGCCCCCTCCGCTGTCTGCGCGGCCTGACGTGCCGCTTTAGTCTGAATAAAGTTAAGGTCAGGTTCCGGCATGATGCCGGGCCAGAAACCCTTGTAACGGAACGGAAATACCAGCCGGGCCTGCTCATTGGCAAGCGGCGCCAGGGCCGGGTAAAGCCGGGCGACTTCCCCCGCCAGATTTTCCAGGATAACACACTGTGCCGTAAAGTCCGCGTCCTGCGAAAAAAGCCCATAACTGCCGGCACCCTGCACCTGATACTGGTCTGGCTGGCCGAACCGCAGGTCCTCGAAAAAAACACGCTTGTCCGAAATCTCGATGCTGGATTGGAGCATAGAAAACGATGTTTCCGCAGCACCGAGCTGGGTCTTGAGAAGCCCAGTCGGGAGCGGCTCTGACACATTCTGCAGGCCGGGCAGCGGGCTCATCGCCAAAAAAAGCTCGCGGATAACGCTGCGGCCGATGAATTTTCCGTTCCGCACGTCAACCGCCCCCTGAGCCTTCAGATTTTCAAGCATTCTTTGAGGGTGCGTTCCGCGCGTCACAACATCACCTTTTACGATCAAGGCACCTGCCATCTGAGACCCGCTTTTGAACAGCTTTTGGATATCCAGCCCGGAGGTTTCGATCTGCCCCTGAAACAGGGTTTCGCCGGGGTTGAAAAGACCTGAAAAGACGCCTGACATAACGAGGGTTTTCCCTGCATGATTAAGCTGAAAAACGGCGGAATCCAGGATGGGGTCATAAGTGAAGCTGCTCCCCCCTTCTCCTATAGAAAGCCCTCTCCCCCAGGCTGTCTCCCCCTGCCATGGCGATAATGCGTCTGGGCGGCTTAAATGGAGGCTATTAAGGGCGATCTTCGCACGATAAGGTGGTGAACCGCTCGACTCTTGCAATTCGAGGCTAAGGCCGGGAAAATCGATTTGAAGCGGTCCTCGGCCCAGAATCCTCAGAGGCAGATTCCACGCGCCTTCAGCGTCTCTTTCCAGCCGCAAAACAGCGCCGTCCAGCCGCACTGAAAGAACCTTCGGATTAGGCGCCCAAAGCTCTTTCCAGTCATATAAAAATTCGGCCCCGGAAGCTTCAAGAAAATAACCGCCCGCAGAGCCGGCCATTTTAAAGCTCCGAAAAAGAACGTGGATGCCCTCCATGGAAATACGGAAATCTCCCGGGCTGCTTGAAATGGGAATTTCAGAAAGGCCGGACTGGAGTCTGTTAAAAGCATGGCGAGGAAAGGCTTCCGCTCGGCGCAGGAGTTCGCGCGTCATTAGGAA
>CAZMMY010000249.1:2899-3655 GCA_964567495.1 uncultured bacterium | reverse complement strand
CGGAGGCGCAGGAGCCAACTCCTGGCCCCGCTACCAAATAAAAAAGGCCCGAGGGAAAACCCCTCGGGCTTTTTTGTGTTTGCAGCAGGCCTGATTTGAAGGGAGGGCGCGACCCTGCTTTCAGGATTTACGCTTGGGCCTGAATTCGTGAAGGGCGCGGATATAATGCGCGCGCTCAAAGGCGTCGGGCTGGGGGCATTTGGCCTGGCTCATAGCTCCGCGCAGGACCTCGAGGCCCGGGTATTCATGTTCCTCCATCCATTTTGAAATCCCGTCATTCAAATCCCTGATATAGGAAATCCCGTGCTTGAGAAGGCTCGCGCAGACCATGCCGACTTTGGCGCCGGCCATTAAAATCTTGATGCAGTCTTCCGGCCGGTGAATTCCGCTTGTGCCCGCAAGGTCCGCGGCCACGTTCCCATAAAGAAGCGCGATCCAGCGCAGAGGCAGGCGAAGGGAGACGGGTGTGCTGAGCATGACATCGGGCCTGATTTCCAGATTCTCCAGGTCGATGTCCGGCTGATAAAAACGGTTGAACAGAACAAGCCCGTCGATGTCCGCGAGATCCAGCTGCTTGGCCATATAGGCAAGATTGGTAAAGTAAGGGCTTAATTTGACGCTGACCGGAATCGAAACGCTTTTTTTAACGCTCTGGGCGATTTGCAGATATTCGCTTTCGATCTGCGCGCTGGATTGAGAGGCGTTGGCCTGTACTTTGTAAATGTTGAGCTCGATCGCGTCAGCCCCCGCCTGTTC
>CAZMMY010000249.1:0-2889 GCA_964567495.1 uncultured bacterium | reverse complement strand
AGCCGCCGGGCGTTGTGCCGTTGAGGCTCGCGATAATCGGAATGCGCACTGCTTTTTTTGCCTTGGCGATATGTTCGAGATATTCTTCGGGGCCAAGCAGGAATCGCGTGGGTTTTGGAAAGAACTGGGTCGCCTCGGCGAAGCTGTTCGTATTGGCGTCCATCCTTTCGAACAGTTCAATTTTGTCGTAAGCGATTTGTTCCTCGAAGAGGGAGTAGAGGACCACGGCGCCGGCTCCGCAATCTTCCATTTCCCGGATATTTTCGATGGTTTCCGACAGCGGCTGGGAAGCGGAAACAATAACCGGGCTTTTTAAATGAAGACCAAGATAATAAGTTGAGATATCCATTTTTACACCCTCCCTGATGATCCAGCCGTTTCAGGATTGAACGCCGTTCCCTGGGCGATGTGTTCATACAGTTTACGGCGCAGCGCCGCGCTTTTGGCCGCGGCATTAAACAGGTTCTTTGCTTTGTCCGGGTTGGTCTTCGTCAGCATCTTGAAACGGTTCTCCATCGCGAAATACTGTTCAAGCGCGGCCGTGGGCGCCCGGTTATCAAGCGTAAACGGATTCACGCCCTGCTCCGCTTTTTCCGGATTATAACGGAAGAGCGTCCAATGCCCGGAGTTGACGGCCATTTTCTGGTTCTGCATAGCGGTCGTCATATTAATGCCGTGCGCGATGCAGTGGCTGTAAGCGATAATCAGCGAAGGGCCGTCGTAGGCTTCGGCTTCGAGGAACGCTTTAAGCGTATGTTCGTCGTTGGCTCCCATGGCTACTTTGGCGACATACACATGGCCGTAGGTCATGGCCATGAGCGCGAGATCCTTCTTGGCGCTTTCTTTTCCGCTTGCCGCAAATTTCGCGGTCGCGCCCATGGGGGTGTATTTGGACATTTGCCCTCCTGTGTTGTAATAAACTTCCGTATCGAGCACAAGGACTTTTACGTTCTTTCCACTCGCCAGCACATGGTCCAGGCCGCCGTATCCGATATCGTAAGCCCAGCCGTCCCCGCCGACGATCCAGACGTTCTTTTTGACCAGCACATCCGCGATTTCTAAAAGCCGCGAGGCTTGCGGATTGTTCAAGCCGGAGAGCCCGCCTTTTAAAGTTTCCACGAATCCGCGCTGTTCGTGAATCTCGGCTTCGTTTTTCTGGGGATTTTCGAGGATTGATTTCACCAGGCCGGCGTCGAGTGACCCGGAAAGGGAAGTGAGCATTTCAGCGGCGTACTCTCGCTGCTTGTCGAAGGAAATCCGCATTCCCAGGCCGAATTCCGCGTTGTCTTCGAAGAGGGAATTGATCCAGGCGGGCCCGCGGCCTTCGTTATTTTTGGTCCACGGTGTGGTGGGAAGATTACCGCCGTAAATCGAAGAGCATCCCGTGGCATTGGCGATGACCGAGCGGTCGCCGAAAAGCTGACTCAGAAGCTTCAGATAGGGCGTTTCGCCGCAGCCGGCGCAGGCGCTTGAAAATTCAAAAAGCGGCTGCTGGATTTGCTGCTGGCGAATTTTGCCTGGCTCGAGTTTTCGGCGATCAAACTCGGGAAGCCCGAGGAAGAATTCCCAGTTTTCCTTTTCCTGTTCGAGCAGGGCAGGCTGCGGCTGCATATTGAGCGCTTTCAGCCGGGGTTCTGATTTGTTTTTTGCGGGGCAGATATCAACACAAACGCCGCAGCCCGTGCAGTCTTCGGGCGCCACTTGAATGGTGTATTTCAGCCCTTTAAATGCCGGTTCGCGTGCGTCGCGGGCCTGGAAGGAGGCCGGAGCGCTGCTTAAAAGAGCCGGGTCGTAGGCTTTAATTCGGATAACGGCGTGAGGGCACACGAAGGCGCATTTGCCGCACTCGATGCAGACATTTTTGTCCCACACCGGAATTTCATGCGCCAGGTTCCTTTTTTCAAATTGCGAAGTCCCGGTCGGATACGTTCCGTCGCACGGAAGGCAGCTGACCGGAATTTCGTTCCCTTTGCCGGCTGTCATGGCCCCCAGAACGGAACGCACAAACTCCGGCGCGTCATCGCTTAAGGGCGGACGCATTTTGACATGGCTTCCCGCCGTTTTGGGGACCGGAATTTCATTTAAATATTGAAGCGTCTGGTCCACGGCCTGAAGATTGACGCGCACCACTTCTTCACCCTTGCTGCTGTAAGTTTTCTGGATGGCGGAGCGGATTTCCCGCAGCGCGTCTTCGCGGGCCAGAACGCCGGAAATCGCGAAAAAGCAAACCTGCATGATTGTGTTGATGCGCGAACCCATGCCGCAGGATTTGGCCACTTGATAGGCGTCAATGGCGAAGACTTTTGCTTTTTTATCGATCAGCTGCTGCTGCACGGGCAGGGGGAGCTGGCCCCAGATTTCCGCGGTTGAGTACGGGCTGTTGAGCAGGAAAATCCCGCCCGGCTTGAGAAATTCCAGCACGTTCATTTTTTCGAGAAAGTTCCATTGATGGCATGCCACAAACCCGGCTTCTTCGATAAGGTAGGGGGCGCGGATCGGCGTGGGGCCGAAACGCAAATGCGAAACGGTGACCGCTCCGGCCTTTTTCGAATCGTAGACAAAATAGGCCTGCACGTAGAACGGCGAATTTTCCCCGATGATTTTGATCGTGTTTTTGTTCGCGCCCACGGTACCGTCGGAGCCTAGCCCGTAAAAAAGAGCCGAGAAAACGCCTTCATCCGGCAGGGTAAAGGCAGGGTTCCAGGGCAGGCTAAGCTGACTGACGTCGTCATGGATCCCGACCGTAAAATGATTTTTCGGGCTGGCCTGTTCGAGTGAGGCGAAGACTCCTTTGGCCATTGCGGGAGTGAATTCCTTGGACGAGAGGCCGTACCGGCCCCCAACGATTACCGGAGCTTTGCCTTTCCAGTGGCCGTCCTGAATTCCTTC
>CAZMMY010000248.1:1843-3659 GCA_964567495.1 uncultured bacterium | reverse complement strand
CTCCGGAGGAGCACGTCCGAGCGCCCGAACAGCGCGTGGGTCAGCGTCCAGGCGCATTTGCGGTTCCAGCCGATGCGAATGGGAATTTTAGCAAGCCATCCGGCAATGTGCATGCGGTTCGTCGCGTGAAGATGCACGACAGCGTCGAATTTTTTCGAAGCGAGCGCGGCCGAGAATTTCAAATGACCGGCCCAGCTTTTCTCGTTTCCTTTTTTGTCGTACAGGATGACTTCGTCGAGGAATGGATTGCCTTCCAGCACTTCCCTGTTTTCACTCAGCGTCATGGCCGCGAGATGGCCTTTGGGGAACCTTTTGCGCAGCTCGGAAAAAACCGGCGTGGAGAGAACAAGGTCGCCGATGCGGTCGGCGCGGGTGATCAGAATGCGCGGGTTCTCAGGTAATTCAGACGCGGCCATGGGCGGGCTCGTAATCGCGCGCGCCGCGCTCGAGAAGTTCGCGGCATGCCTGAAAAACTCTTTCCGGATCGAGTGTCTGGAAGCAGCACTGGTTTTTCTCACAGGGGCTGCAGACGCCGTCCTGCTGCACCAGCTTGAAAAGAGGCCCGGAATGCCCGTATTTTTCGGAATCCGTCGGGCCGAAAACCGCGACCACCGGGCGGTCCATTTCGTAACCAAGGTGCATGACCGCGCTGTCGTTGGCCACAACCAGGCGGGCGCGCGACATCAGCGCCGCAAGCTCACGCAGAGAAGTCTCTCCGGCCAGGTTGAACACGCGGCCCGGGGCGGCGGCGGCAAGTTTGCGGCCCGCCTCGGCGCCGGACGCGTCGCCGACAATCAGGATTTCGGCTGAAGAGGCCGCAAGAAGCCGGTTCACGGTCACCTGGAATTTTTCCAGCGCCCAGGTTTTGGCGCTGCTTGCGGCGACCGGCGAAACCAGGATCCAGTCTTTTTCTGAAGGTACGCTTTTATATTTAAGTTTGTTCAGGACACGCAGGAGGTCGCTGTCGCCGAAAAAATCAAAATCGTTTTGATCACGCGCTTCGACGCCGGTCATTTTAAGGACTTCAAGATGCCTGGCCCTCATGCGGGTCTCGTTGAATTTTCTGAACAGCGGGCTTTTCTTTTTTGCGCTTACCAGAAAAGGAATGGCGGTATTGCGCAGGTCAACGGCGGCTTCGTATTTACGATCTCGAAGTTCACGGATCATTTTGATTTTCTCACCGAGCGCGGCCTTTTTATCATAGATCACCAGACGGTCAATCGCCCGGCTGCCCTGCAGAATAGGCGCCGCCTTGGGCCCGCAGACCACGGTCAGCGACGCGCCGGGATACTGTTTTAAAAGCGAGGTCATGACCGGAGTCGTCAGGATGACGTCGCCAATGTTGCTGAGGGTCACAACCAGAACATGCCTGTCTTTTATTTTTTCCGTGTTCGGCCAGGCTTCCGTCGCTGCACCCGCACTTTTCAGCCAGCCTTTTTCGCGCAGAGTTTCGAGAACTTTTTCCGGGGCGATCCCGGCCAGCCAGCCGCCTTCGGGAAAATTTTCACCGTACCAGGGAACGGAATAGCCTTCAGGCACATGGCTGAGCACGGCGTTTTCACCCACGCCACGCGGCCCGGTCAAAACAGGATCCGTCGGGCCGAACAGCGCCAGCACGCGGGTGCCCACGCCGGACGCGATATGCATGGGCCCGGAATCGCCCGACACAACGAATGAAGCCTTTTTGAAAATAGCAGCCGCTTCGCCCAGGCCGGTCCGCCCGGTCAAATCAACAACCGCCGCTTTTTTAACCGCGGCCGTCATCGCCCTGGCAAGCGGTGCGTCGCCGCGTGAACCCGTGACCACGATCTGAGGG
>CAZMMY010000248.1:0-1833 GCA_964567495.1 uncultured bacterium | reverse complement strand
CTGAGGGCCGCCCTGCTCCGCCAGAAGGTCCGCGAGTTTGGCAAAGTTCTCCGCGGGCCAGCGCTTGGGCTCCCAGTTCGCGCCCAGATGAAAGCATGCAAAAGGGCCTTCGACGCCATGCTGCTGCAGGATACGCAGGGCGCGGCGCTCGTCATCTTTGGAAAAGTAAAAACGGTAAGCGGGATTTTTGCGCGTTTCAAGGCCCGCGGCTTCAAGGAGGGACATGAAATAATCCACCTGGTGAACCGGCTGCCCCGGTTCTGGAAATGCGCGCGTCAAGAAAGACCCTGTTTTTTTGCTGAATCCGATTCTTTCTTTCACGCCGCCGAGCCAGAGAAGAAACGCGCGGGTGCGCGAACCATGCAGAAGCCAGGCCTGGTCGATTTGTTCCCGGCGAAGGCGGAAAATAAAGCGGAGCCTGGCCCAGAATGACTTATCCGCGCCGCGCTCGTCGAACTCCAGCACGCGGTCAACCGCGGGATGCAGCGCCAGAATTTCACGGCAGCGCGGAGGCGTCATGCACAGGATTTCCGCTTCCGGATGCCGGCAGCGAAGCTCTTCGATCGCAGGAATCTCGAAGAGAATGTCGCCCAGCCAGTTTTTGGTCACGATCAGGATTTTCAAGGGAGTCCTTTATTGAACCGCAGCGGCCTGCCGGACTGGAGAGGCTGCCAGGTGTCGCTTGACCGCCTGGAAGACTTCATCCACGGATATCTTTTTAAGGCAGGCCAGCTTGTCTTCGATCTTGCATGAGCCGGAATAGCACGGCTGGCACGGCAGATTGCGCTGGAATACCGTGCCGGTCTGCGCAGGCGGCATATGGCGCCTGGAATCGGTTGGGCCGAACAGCGCGACGATACGCGCGCGGACCGCGGCGGCAACATGAAGCGGCGCCGTGTCGCCGGTCACAACAACGTCCATCTCGCGCAGAACCGGGATCAGGTCGCGAAGAGAAGTCTTGCCCATGAGATTGAGGACCCCGGGCATAGCCGGATCGAACTTTCCGTCCAGCTCGCGTGCGTCCTCAGCGGAGCCGAACAGCACAATGCGGCAGTCGTTTTCTTCCCTGAGACGGGCGGCCAGCGCGCTGTAATTGGCCGCCGGCCAGCGCTTGGTCTGCCAGCGAGGGCTGGACCCCATGACAAAACCGATCTTGCGGCCTTTAAAATTCATAAAATCTTCGCCCAGCAGCGCTTCGGCCCTGGGGCGGGCGTCAGCGTCGGGCCAGAGTTCGAGCGTCTCGTCCAGCTTGCGTACGCCGAGCTTTGAAAGAATACGAAACTGGTTTTTGACCGGCGCTTCCGCCGTATCCGGATAGGTTTCGCCGCGGTTCAGGAAAAAGCCGAACGGTTTGCGCGCAAAACCGTAACGCTCCGCCGCGCCTGAAAGCCAGGCCAGCAGGTGCGTCCATTTGGAGTTCTGAAGGTCAACGGAAACGTCGAAACCTTCCTTGCGCAGGCGGATGGCAAGCTGCCACAGATAGGAAAATTTTCGAAACTGCCTGCGGTCCACGGGAATAATTTCATCAATGCAGGGCGCGCCGGTCAAAAGGCCGCTCAGCCCCTTGTCTACAAGCACGCTGATTTTCGCCTGCGGGAAACGCTCGCGCAGCATCCGCAGGCTGGGCGTGGCCAGGATAACGTCGCCGACAGCGCCGAGCTTGATGACCAGGATTTTCTTCTCGGGCAGGGTCTCGCGGTAGACCTCAAGCGTTTTATCCGTCATCTGGTCGAGCGTGAATTCTTTTTCTACGCGTTTGCGCAGGCTGTCCGCCATTTTGCGGGCCTGTTCAGGCTTCTTTAAAATTTCCAGCATCGCCTGCGCCATGCCCTC
>CAZMMY010000247.1:3060-3673 GCA_964567495.1 uncultured bacterium | reverse complement strand
AGAGATCAAGACAGCGGCCCAGACTCTGAAGCCAAGGCTTGTCGCGATCCAGGTGCAGCCCGATCCAAACAAGGCGGACGAAGTGAAAAACGCGGCGTCCGCCGAATGGTACATCGGCGCACAGGAGAAAATGGCGGCCAGGCTCGGGATTCTTTTTGAAAAAGAGGCTGTCCCGGCAATTGAAAGAAAGGTTATAGAGAAAGTCCGGCAGCTAAGCGAAGACGCCGATTGCCACGGTGTTTTTCTCGCGATGCCGTTTCCTTCCGGAGTGAATGCCGACAAGGTCCTCGATGTTTTGAATCCGTTCAAAGACCTCGAGGGCGTCACGCCCGCGAGCCTTGGTTTGATTGTGCTGAGAAAAGGAAAACTGATTCCCTCGACCGCTTACGCCTGCCTCCAGCTGATCGAGCATGCTGTGAAGGACTCCGGAAAAAATTTGAAAGGCATGAAAGCCGCGATCGTGGGCCAGAGCGCCATTGTGGGCCGCCCGCTTCAGCTGCTTCTCGGCGAGCGGCGCGTCACGACCGTTGTTTGCAACACCGGCACGACGCAGAGCGACCTGCAGCAGGCGGTTTCGGCTGCTGACATCGTGGTCGGCTGCGCGGGGCAGCCC
>CAZMMY010000247.1:1422-3050 GCA_964567495.1 uncultured bacterium | reverse complement strand
GGTCCGGGAAGGCGCCATCGTGGTGGACGCGGGCACGACCGATGTGAACGGCAAGCTGACCGGCGACGTGGAATTCGAAGAGGCGAAGAAGCGCGCTTCTTTCATCACGCCCGTGCCTGGCGGCGTGGGGCCGCTGACCACGACCATGCTGATGCAGAATTTAATCCATGCCTGCAAATGGCAGAAGGGGATTTCCTGAGCCGTTGCGGAGTTTCGCGGGCCTGATGGATTCCCGCTGAAATGAAGGACGGAAAAATAATTATGGGACTCACCGCCAAAGCCATTTACGCCAGGAAAAAACACCGCCGGAAAATTTCAGTCCTGACCTGTTACGATTTTCCTTCCGCGCAGATCCTCGACCAGGCGGGGATCGACGTTATCCTTGTGGGGGATTCGCTGGGTATGGTCGTTCTCGGTTTCGAAACGACCCTGCCTGTGACCATGGAACATATGCTGCACCATACCGCGGCCGTCTCGCGCGGCGCCAAAAATCCCCTGATTGTTGCGGACCTTCCTTACCAGTCTTACGATACGCCCGCCCTTGCCGTCAAAAACGCGAAGCTCCTGAAAAAAGCGGGAGCGCAGGCCGTGAAACTCGAAGGCGGCCGCGCGCTTGAAAAACAGATCAAGGCCATCCTGAAAGCCGGCATTCCTGTCATGGGCCATCTCGGCATGACGCCGCAATCCGTGAAAAAATTCGGCGGCTACAAAGTGCAGGGCCGCGAGCCGAAGCAGGCCAGGGCTATTCTGGATGACGCGAAGCTTCTCGATTCTCTCGGTGTTTTTGCCGTGGTGCTGGAATGTGTGCCCGCGGCTCTGGCCGCTGAGGTCACGGCGGCCGTGAAATGCCCGACCATAGGCATCGGCGCGGGCGCCGCGACAGACGGGCAGGTTCTGGTGCTTCACGATATGCTTGGTTTCGAAGGCAGTGTCAAGCCGCGCTTCGTGCGCAAGTACGCCGCGCTGGCGGAGGAAATGAAAGAGGCGGTCATCGAATACCGCGATGACGTCATGTCCGGCGCGTTTCCGATCAAGGAGGAAAGCTACTGATGAGGGTCCTTCTGGCCGACAAAGACCCGGAAGTCCGTTCACTTGTTTCGACCCGCCTGAAAGCGCGCCACTATGATGTTTCCGAAACCGGAGACAGCGAAGAATGCATCCGCCTGCTGGAGCGGCACGCCATCGACCTGATCCTTCTTTCAACGGACATGGAGCGCATCGGCGGCCGGCTGATCATCGAAAAGATCCGCCAGATGCCGCAGTTTATGACCATCCCGGTCATCCTTATGACAGAAGAAGAAAAAATAGCGGAACTGGTCATGACGCAGGAGCGCGGCTTCGACGATTTCCTGATCAAGCCGTTCAATCCGTTCGTCCTGCAGCTGCGCGTTGCGCTGAACATCAGCCGCTCGCGTCAGCGTGTGGAAGCCAACGCGCTTACACACCTGCCGGGCAACCCGTCGATCGAGCGGGTCATCCGCAAGCGCATCGAAAGCGGCGAAAAATTTTCCGTCCTGTACATGGACATCGGCAACTTCAAGTCTTTCAACGACCGCTATGGTTTTGAGAAGGGCGACGATGTCATCCGCCATATGGCCAAGATGCTTGTGCAGGTCTCGCAGATGGTG
>CAZMMY010000247.1:0-1412 GCA_964567495.1 uncultured bacterium | reverse complement strand
CGCCGCTGCACTTCACGAGCGTTGTCCAATCGCTGGGCCACATCGGGGGCGACGATTTTATTGTGGTCCTGCCCCCGGACAAGGAAGAGGCCTATGCCAGACGCCTGATCGCCGAATTTGACCGTATCATGCCAACTTACTATAATGACGAAGACCGGGAGCGCGGATACATCCGTATGACCAACCGCCAGGGCAAGAAAGAAAACACGCCCCTGATGTCGTGCTCGGTCGCCGCGTGCAATAACCTCTACCGCGCCTACAAAAGCGTGGGCGAAATTTCGCAGGACGCCGCCGAAGTCAAAGCCTTCCTGAAAAGCCAGAAGGGCAGCCATTATCTTCGCGACCGCCGCTCGTCGCCGATGCGCGACCCGCGCGAGGCGCTTGAACTCCTGGCTGCCGAGACCCCGGGCCTGCAGCCGCGCGAGGAACAGCCGCCGGTTGACCCGCTTGGGCGTGTGCTTCTGAACGCGGGCCTGATCAACCAGGCCCAGCTTTCGCTGGCGCTGAAAAAACATTTTGAAACGGGGCAGAGGCTGGGCCAGATTCTGATTTCCATGAATGCCGTGAAAAGTGAGGCAGTCGGGCACATGCTCGAAAAAAAATTGAACGTTCCCTATGTGAGCCTGAAGTTTACCGAGCCTGCGCGCGATGTCCTGCGCATGTTCAGCATGGACTTCATCCGCTCCCACCGCGTCGTGCCTCTTGAGGTTTTGCCCGAAGGCTTGAGACTCGGCATGTGCGACCCGTTTGACCTTAAGACCCTCGACGCCATCGAGCGCATTACCGGCCTGAAGCCGGTGCCTTGCCTTGCGCTTGAAGACGAATTTGAGGAATTTCTCGACCGCACCGCGGGCGAGGCGTTCCAGGAAGAGGCGATCTGATGCGTTCCACGCTTTCCTTCTGGCTCCTGGTGCTTTCCGGCGTTTTTTACGGCACGGCTTTTGTGTTCCATTTCCTTTCGTTTTCCGGCGCGTACGAAAAAGGCCACCGTTTCGCTCTCACGCTGATGCGCGCGGGTTTCCTGGTTTCCACTTTTTATCTGGCGGAGGAGGCGGTTGAAAGCGGTTTCTTCCTGCCTGTGGCGAATCTTTCACAGGCCATGGTGTTCTTCGGCTGGTGCCTCGCGTTCGTCTATCTTGTTCTGCTCGTTAAAATCCAGACCGATTCGTTCGGTCTGATTATGGCGCCCATCCTGGGTCTGCTGGCTTTACTCGGCATGCTTTCCAAAATGTGGATCCCGGCAGTAGAGCCGCCCAAGCCCATCCTGATGCATCCGTATTTCACGCTGCATATCGCGTCCGCGTTTTTCGCGTATGCCAGCTTCACACTTTCATTTTCCGCAGGCATCCTTTACCTGATCCAGCACCACGAGCTCAAAACAAAAAAAGCGGGCACCTTCTACCACAAGCTGA
>CAZMMY010000246.1:0-3675 GCA_964567495.1 uncultured bacterium | reverse complement strand
GCGGAACAAGGCCAGAACAATGGCCAGGCCGACGGCGGCTGCGGCTGCAGCGATCGCAATGATGAAAATCGTGAACACCTGCCCGGCCTGGGGAGAAAGCGCCGTAGTCCGCGAAAAGATCACGAAGTTAACGGCTGAGGCGTTCAGAATAAGCTCGATCGAAATCAGGATGCCGATGATGTTCCGGCGCACGATGGTGCCGTAGATTCCGATCCCGAAGATCAGGCTCGAAAAAATCAGGACGTGTTCGAGAGGGATCAGCGTCATTCCTTCTCCTTTTTGGCGATCACGATCGCGCCGACCAGCGCCGCGATCAGGAATACCGAGATGACTTCAAACGGAAAAACGTAAGGGCCCATGAGCGCGACGCCCAGGTCCAGAGTCGATACCGCAGCGTTTCCGCCTGCGCGAACCGGCCAGGGGGTGCGCAGCGCCAGGTAAACCAGGCCGGCGGTCAGCAGCCCGCAAGCGGCCAGGGCAGGCAGGCCCAGCTTGTTTTTTGAAACCTGGGCAGGCTGGCCGAGCTGTTCGGTCATCATGATTGAGAAAATGATCAGGGTCACGACCGCGCCCACATAAAGAAGGATCTGGATCACGGCCAGGAAATCGGCCTGCAGCGCCAGGTAAAGGCCCGCGATGCCGAGCAGTGCGACCATCAGGCCCAGCGCGGCGTGGAAAATGTTTTTGAGACAGACTGCGCTCAGCGCCGCGAGCACGCTCACGGCCATGACCAGGTAGACTCCAGCCTTCGCAATTACTACTAATGTTTCCATAGGGCCTCTTTTGTCATTCCTGCGGAATCAGGAATCCAGTTCTTTCATAATGCATGGATCCCAGCTTACGCCGGGATGACAGTTTATTTAATCTGCGAACTGATAAATGCGTTTTTCCGGCGTGTAGGCCCGGTTCATCCAGGTCAGAAACCAGAAAGACGCTGCGAGCGCCGCGGCCGAGACCGCGAGCTTGATCACAAGGCGCGGTTCGAAATACCAGTAACCGGCCACGAGAATATTGATAAGGGTAAGCGGCAGGACGAATTTCCATGCCAGGGCCATGAGTTGGTCGACGCGGAAGCGCGGGAGCGTACCGCGAAACCAGATCATGACGAAAATGAGCGCGTAAGTTTTGAGGAAAAACCAGGCCCATGAAGGCAGAAACGCGGGGCCTTGCCAGCCGCCCAGGAAAATCGTGGCGGCCAGGCCGGAAAGTGTAAACGAATTCATGAATTCGGCCATGTAGAACAGTGCGAACTTCATGCCGCTGTATTCGGTATGGAAGCCTGCTACGATTTCGGATTCGCCTTCGGGCAGGTCGAACGGCGAGCGGTTACATTCCGCGACGCCGCAAAGAAAGAAAAGAACGAAGCCCAGCAGGCCCCAGGGCGTGAACACGAACCATTTCAGGCCGCCCCAGCCGCCCTGTGCTTCCACGATGCCGTTGGTCGAAAGCGTGCCGGTCATGAGGATCACGGGCACGACCGAAAGGACCATGGGGATTTCGTAGGAGACCATCTGCGCGGCCGAGCGGAAGCCGCCGATCACGGAAAACTTGTTGCGCGAGCCCCAGCTGGCCATGAAGATCGCGATCGTCGTGACGGAAGAAACGGAAATGAAATAAAGAAGGCCGACGTTCAAGTCGACCGGGGTCATATTTTTACCGAAAGGAATGACCGCAAACACCAGCAGGGCAGGGATCACGATCAGGATCGGCGCCAGGAAGTGAACGACTTTGTCCGCGTTCTTTGGAACTATGTCTTCCTTGGTCAGCATTTTGATGCCGTCCGCGAAAGGCTGCAGCAAACCGAAAATGCCGACGCGGTTGGGGCCCGGCCGGTTCTGCATGCGGCCGATGACTTTTCTTTCGAGAAGCGTCAGGTACATCATGGTGAACGGGCCGAGGACCGCGATGACCTTGATCGTGATCAGAACGGAAAGCAGGACGAGCAGCCATTCCGGCGCGGACGCGTTCGCGGCCATGTCGAGGATCGCTTTCTTGGCGCTCGTGAAAAGATTTTCCATTAAGCGGGCCCTCCGGCAGGAGGCGCGGGCGGCGCGGTCGGAGCAGGAGGCGGCGTCTGCTGGGCCTTGGCTGCGGCGGCGGCCGCGGCAGCAGCCGCAGCGGCTTTCTTTTTGTCTTCCGCTTCCTTGCGGCGTGCGTCGATTTCCTTTGCGTCCGTGGGCCTGATCTTATGGAAGTATTCGTTCGGCTTCAGCAGGTCTTCCTTGTTATAGAGAAGGTTGTTGTTTCGCTCGCGGTCGGCGAGCTCGAACTCATGGTCCATATAGATGGCGTCGAACGGGCAGGCCTCTTCGCAGATGCCGCAGTTCATGCAGACCGTGAAGTCAATGTCGAAAACCGCAGGCTTCTTGAGCGGCTTGCCGTCCTTATCGAACTCGCGCACGATGTAGATGCATTTGGGCGGGCATTCCTTGGCGCAGATGTCGCAGGCCACGCAGCGCAGGTTCTCGGGCGTTTCGTCATAAACCAGAAAGGGAAAGTTGCGGAAGCGCTCCTTTTCGGGCAGGCGCTTTTCCGGATAATTGACCGTGAAAAGGCCGCCGTCTTCAGGTCCCTTGAAGTAAGAGGTGAAGAAATTCTTGAGCGTGATCAGCATTCCGCGGATGATCCCCGAGCCGAAAAACATCAGTGGTCGACCTCCCCGAGCACGATATCCACCGAGCCCAGAATCACAATCGCGTCCGCGATTTTTTCGCCGAGGCACATGTCTTCGAGAATCGTCAGGTTGATGAAGGAAGGGGCCCTCACATGGTAGCGCCAGGGCTGCGGCGTACCGTCGGAAACGACGTAGAACCCCAGCTCACCTTTGGGCGCTTCGACGCGGCCATAGGCTTCGCCGACCGGCGGTTTGAAATTGCGCGGCGATTTAAGGAACGGGCCCATCTTCTTGTTCATGATTTCGCCCGCGGGAATGTCTTTGAGCGCCTGCTCCAGGATCTTCAGCGTCTCGCGCATCTCGAGGATGCGGACGTAGTAGCGGTCGTACACGTCGCCCTTGGAGCCGAGCGGTACTTTAAAATCGAAGCGGTCGTAGATCGAGTATTTGTCGAACTTGCGCACGTCATAGTTCACGCCCGAGGCCCGCAGCATGGGGCCGGTGATACTGGCGGAAACCGCGAGGTCGGCGGGCAGTACGCCCACGTTCTGGCAGCGCATGCACAGGATTTCATTTTTCGAGAGCAGACCTTCGAATTCGCCCAGGAACTTGGGGAATTTTTTGACGATGGCTCGGATGCGGTCCAGGATCGCGGGCGGCACGTCGTATTTAACGCCGCCGAAGCGCAGGTAATTGCACATCATGCGTGCGCCGGAGACTTCTTCGAAAATATCCAGGATCTTTTCGCGTTCGCGGAAGGCGTAAAGCACCGGCGTGAAGAACGCGCCCAGGTCGTTCAGGAGGAAGCCGATGACCGAGACATGGTTCACAAGGCGGCTCAGCTCGGCCATAATCACGCGGATGTAGTTCGCGCGCTCCGGCACTTCGATGTTTGCCAGCTTTTCTACCGCGAGCGCGTAGCCCAAATTGTTCGACATGGAATTGAAATAATCGAGGCGGTCGGTGTAAGGCATGGTTGCGGTATAGGACATGTTTTCCGCGATCTGCTCGTGGTTGGCCAGGTCGCCGTAGTCGTGGTAGGTGAATCCGGTGACGTCGAG
>CAZMMY010000245.1:3143-3686 GCA_964567495.1 uncultured bacterium | reverse complement strand
CATTCGCTCATCCATCCGAGAGCCTGCTCATAAGTGAAAATCGAAATGACGTGCTCTGAAAAAACGTAATCGAAAGTGCCGTCTTCAAACGGCAGGCGTTTCAGCACATTGATATACACAATGCCGGGAAAGGGCAGGATGTCCATGTTCAGCCAGCCTGCCAGGTTGTGCTTGCCGCTGCCGATCTGCACTTTTTTGACCGTGTGTTTTTTTAGGTAAGAAGCGATCTGGAATGGCGCCAGGACTTTCTTGACCTGCTGGCCCAGGAAAACCGCGGCGTTGAACAGGAATTCATTTTCGATCAGGAATTTCGGGTAGCCCATTTTATCTCCAGATATATTCGCCGTCCCAGAAACGGCGGAGCTTGTTGCAGGGGACCGCCCCTTCGGCGGTATAGTCGAAATACGGTTTCGGGGTTTTCCAGTCTCCATACTGCATTTCTAGGTAGCGTTCCGTATCGCCGGGGATCAGCCATTTGCGGCCCAGGAATTCAATGGGGACAAGGGGAAACACCGGCATTTCCCGTTCGAGTTCGAGCTTCTT
>CAZMMY010000245.1:0-3133 GCA_964567495.1 uncultured bacterium | reverse complement strand
AGGTCACTGGTTCGAATCCAGTAGGCTCGACTTTTTTTGCCGTCCGGCTGACGGAAGTGCAGGAAAAATTCGAACGCGATGCCCTGGCGTACGAAGGAATGCTGGGCCACGATGCCCTGCGAATTAACGAAGCGGATCTTTTTCTTGAAGCCGCGTGCGAACAGCTTTGGGAACGCAGCGCAGAAACGTTCGTAGTCGTCGGACATGATGCCGAAGTCCACGTCGTGCCGGTCGTAGGCAATCACGCCTCCCTCCCGAACATAGCCCAGCACCAGGCCGCCGATGATCCAGTATTTGCCCTCCAGCCCGGCTTCTTTCAGCGTGTCATGCAGAAGGTGGAGGTTCTCCGCCATTTTCTTTTCGGAAGGGTAAACGCCGAAAAGCTTGCGCAGATGCTGAATCAGAAAATAAATGTTAAGCGTGAAGTTCAATCTGCGGCTCCGGTTATTTCTTGTAAAACGAAAACCATGGCATGGGATAAACGCGGTTCGAATACCACCACGCGGCCAGGAACATCAGGCCGAACGAGAGCAGGGTGGCCTGCGCCCCTCCAAGGATGCCGTTCGATTTGATCAGGCAGTAATTGAAAGCCAGGTTCACGGCGCATGCAAGGCCGTTGTTTATGCCCAGGAAGCGGGTTTTGCCCCTGTGGATCATGTACGGATAAAGCATGTTATACATGCCTTCGGCGGCATACGCCAGTGAAACCCAGATGACCAGCCCGGCCGCGGCATGATAGGGCGCCGGTGTCATTGCCTTGAGCAGCGCAGACGCGGCCCAGGAGCCCGCGATGCAGGCGGCGGCGAGCGCGGCGAAATAGGCATAGGTCATGGCTACGATTCTCTTTTTCTTTTCTTCCGTCATGTCCGTCATCTGCTTGTACATCCAAGGGGCCCAGATATTATTGAAAGTCTCGGTCAGGACATAGATATACATACCGAACAGGTAGCCGACCGCGTAAACGCCAACAGCGTCCTTGCCGAGCATTTTGTCGATAAACAGGTTGTCACTGACGCAGATGACGACATAGCCCAGGCCGTGAAGGATCATGGGCGCGCACATGGCCCACGCGTCTTTCATAACCTTGCGGTCGACCGAAACCGAAAAGAATCCCGAACGCTTCATCCATACCAGTGCGGCAATGCCGGGGATGGCGGTGCTCAGCAGGTAGGCTGCGGCCCGGCCTTGCCAGTCCCACAGTAAAACAACCACGAACAGGACTGAAAGCAGCATGCCCAGCGCAGTGGATCCCGCTTCGAAAAGAAAAAAAGTGCCGGCTTTTTTCTCGCTGCGAAGGAGGATCCAGTTGAACTGGTAAAGGACGCTCGCAAAAGTCAGGACGGGAAGTGTCATCAGCCAGGCGCCAGGAATGCCGAAGAAAGAACCGCGCGTGCCCAGCCCGAAAAGCAGGAGGGCCGAAACGACTGCCGCATTGATAAACGCCAGTACTGAAAGGTTAAAGACGATCCTGCCCATTTCCTGGCGCGTCGTCTGAAAAAAATATTTATTGATGTAATTGGTCATGCCCATGCCGATAAAAGGCAGGGAGAAAGAGCCGAGGGTATGGTAGACGGTGAAAGCGCCGTACCGTGAAGGGTCCAGGTAACGGGTGAGGATGGGCACCAGCGCAAACGGAAGAAAACCGGAAATGGCGCGCGCGCCCGCGAAAAGCGCGAAACTTTTGAGATTGCCGCCTTTGAAAGCCGGGGCGCAGACCTGGTCATAGACGCTTTTAAGGTGTTTGAGCATAACCACATCTTTTATCGGCATTTAGGGCGTTTACTTGGAGTGGCTTTGTGAAAGCGCTTCAGGTATATTTGAAACACAAAACTTATGGCTGAAAATCAGGTTTCCATCATTATTCTTAACTGGAACAACAGGGACGTGATCGAGGACTGCCTCGAAAGCGCCCTGGCCCAGGTCTATTCTTCCTGCGAGGTCATCCTGGTCGACAATGGCTCGAGCGACGGCTCGCTCGAACGGGTGCGTTCGCGTTTCGGCGGAAGGATCAAGATCGTGGAAAACGGCCGTAACCTGGGTTTCGCGGGCGGCGTCAATTCCGGTATCCGTAATTCCAGGGGAGCCTATGTCGCGCTTCTCAACAGCGACGCAATGGCGGACAGGACCTGGATTCAGAAAATGGTGGAACGGCTGGAAGCCCGCCCCGAAGCCGGCATGGCCGCATGCAAAACCTATCTCGCCGGCCGGGAAGGCGTGCTCGACAACACCGGCGAGGTCCTTTACCGCGATGGCCTCAACCGGGCCCGCGGCAGGCTTGAAACCGACCGCGGCCAGTATGACGCTTCAGAGGATGTGCTTTGCCCCAGCGGCTGCGCCGCGCTTTTTCGGCGCGAGGTTTTCGAAAAGGCCGGGGAATTCGAGGAGATGTTTTTTATTTACGGCGAAGACATGGAGATGGGCCTCCGCGCGCGCATGCTCGGGTACGGGGCAGTTTACGTTCCGTCTGCGGTTGTGACGCACCGGCTTTCACACTCGGAAGGAGCGCTTTCGGTCCGGAAAGCCTATTTCGTGGAACGCAACCGGCTGTGGCTGGCCGTGAAGCTGTTCCCGCTGCCGGATCTTCTGGCTTCTTTTTATTACACGTTGAAACGTTACCTTTATCATGCCTCGGGCCTTGCCGGCGGCAAAGGTCCGGCCGCGGGTTTTTCACGCCAGCATTCGGTTTTTCATCTTCTCTGGATCGTCATCAAGGTCCAGCTGACGACCGTCTGGCATCTGCCCATGCTTCTCTCCAAGCGTTTTGCCGTCCGGAAGAAAAGCCGGTGGACCCGGAGAGATTTTCAGGAGTGTTTCAAGCGGTACGGCATCAGCGCGCGCGACGCGGCGCTGGGGGAAGTGGTTTAGACCGATTTCAGGACTGCGGCCGCAACGGCCGCGATCTCGGGCTGCCCCAGCTCGGGATAGACAGGCAGGCTCAGTATTTCTCCGCAGATTTTTTCCGTGATTCTTAATCCGTCCGCGGCGCACGGCACCCGTCCCTTGTATGCCGGCTGAAGGTGCAGGGGGACAGGGTAATGGACCAGCGAACCGATGCCGTGTTTTTCCAGGTTCCATCGCAGGGCCTCGCGGTTTTTTGAACGCACCACGTACTGGTGCCACGCGTGCTTGACGC
>CAZMMY010000244.1:0-3687 GCA_964567495.1 uncultured bacterium | reverse complement strand
ACGGTAATGCGACGGTCATCGGTAGCACGGCTAACATTGTGGCGCTTGGCATGCTCGAAAAGGAATACAAGCAGGGCGTGAAATTCATGGAATGGGCCAGGCCCGGCTTTCTGGTTTCCACAGTGCAGATTGTGCTGGCGATGGCGCTGCTTTACGCCCAGTTCCGCCTTATGCCGGGCGCGCCCGCAAAGTTCTGAACAGCCTCCCTAGAGCTTGAAGTCATTCAAAATCCTCCCTGCCAGAGGATGCGGGAACTTTCTCTGTTTTGAAATAATGTAAATCGACTCATGGATGGCATGCCTGCCGCGCTGCTTCAGAATGACGAGCTTGTTCTTCGGCGCATTTTTCGCCATTGAAAAATTTAGCGGGACGATGCCCAGGCCGTCCATAGCCATTTGACAGGCGAGTTCTATGTCCTGGATCTCCGCGACCGCGCGGGGAGTGACAGCGTGAGCTGCCAGAAATTCCTGCACAGCGAAGAAAACGCGGCTATCGGACGTTGGAAAAATCATGGGTGCGTTATTCAGGTCCCTTGGGATGGATTTGTATTTGCGCGCCAGCGAGGGATGTGCGCAGAAAACTACCGGAATCTGAGCCGCCAGGTGGTTCTGGATCTGGTCTTCAGCGGAAGCCTGCACCGGCCTGTCCGCCAGAATTAAATCCAGAAAGTGGTCTTTCAGGTTCTCTGTCATTCTTTCGAGGGTGTCTTCCTGCAGCTGGACGTGGGCGCTGGGCTCGCAGGCCAGGATAAATTTCAGCAGTGAGTTCGCGAAGGTCTTTGGGATGGAATTCATGATGCCGATCTGGATTCGCAGCCGTCCTTTCTGCGAACGGTCCCGCAGCCCGTCCGCAAACTCTTTGCCCGCGTCGAAAATCTGCCTCGCGTAGGAGAGGGCCGAACGGCCGTCTTCTGTCAGGACCATCTTTCTTTCCTTCCTCTCAAAAAGTTTTACCTTCAGCTGTTCTTCCAGACTTTTGAGCTGATAGCTCAGGGAGGGCTGGGACAGCCTAAGCTCTTTTGCGGCGCGGGAAACGGACCCGGTTTTTGCGATAATGTAGAAGTAGTAAAAATGGTGAAAATTGAACGGGATCATATATAGATATCCTCAATGGTTTATACATAAATAATGTATTTTATTTATGAATAAATCAAGGGCATACTTCTTTTTGTCAGGGAGGGATTAGACATGAAGAACCAGATTAAAACTATTCTGCTTTTGACGGCGCTGAGCGCGCTGTTTTTGAGTATCGGTTATTCAATCGGCGGACAGTCGGGCATGGGGTATGCCCTGGTCATGTCCCTTGTCATGAACTTCGGGGCTTACTGGTTTTCGGACAAACTGGTGCTTGCCATGCATAAAGCCCGGCCGGTAGGGCCCGGCCATGAGTCGGGTGTTTACGAAATGATCCAGGAATTGTGCGCCAAGGCCGGGTTGCCCATGCCCAAAGTTTATATAGTGCCGGAATATGCGCCAAATGCATTCGCGACCGGCCGGAACCCGCAGAACGCGGCGGTCGCCGTCACGGAGGGGATTCTTCGCATCCTGACACCGAGGGAGCTTCGCGGGGTGCTCGCACACGAGATATCTCATATCGGAAACCGGGACATCCTTATTTCTACAATTGTGGCGTCCCTCGCTTCCGCGATCATGTATCTTGCCCACATGCTTCAGTGGGCGGGTTTGATGGGAGGACACAGGCGCGATGAAAATGATCGGGGAGGAATCAATCCTCTTGCCATGATTTTTACGATTGTGCTCGCTCCGCTTGTGGCCACGCTTGTGCAGGCCGCCATTTCCAGGACGCGCGAGTTTATGGCCGATCATTCGGGCGCTGAAGTCTCTGAAGACCCGGAAGCTCTCGCCTCTGCGTTGCAGAAGATTTCCGACCCGGCGCTGCTGAAGCAGTTCCGGGAAGATGAGATGAATCCGGACATGCAGCCTGCATTCAGTCATCTGTACATCGTTAACCATTTTTCGGGCGAATCGGTCATGAGCTGGTTCTCAACCCATCCGCCTGTAAAAGAACGCGTAAAAAGGCTGCTGGCCATGAAGGGGGAGCGCTAAATGGAAGTTTCGATCTGGTGGTGGGTAGGGTTCAATGTTTTTGTTCTGGCGATGCTGCTGGTTGATCTTCTCGTCTTTCACCGCAAGCCGCACGAGGTCAGCCTGAAAGAGGCTCTGACATGGAGTGCGGTCTGGATCGGCATGGCTCTTTTGTTCAACCTTGGCATTTATTTTTGGGCGGGCAAGACGCTCGCGCTTGAGTTCCTGGCCGGGTATCTGATCGAAAAGTCGCTGAGCGTGGACAATATTTTTGTCTTTCTGCTTATCTTTGCGTGTTTTAAGGTTCCTGCGAAATACCAGCACGAGGTGCTTTTCTGGGGCATTCTGGGCGCGCTGCTTATGCGCGCGGGTTTTATCGCCGGCGGCGTTGCCCTGATCAAGAATTTCCACTGGATCATTTATGTGTTCGGCGGGTTTCTCATCTATACCGGCATCAAGATGGCCCTGGAGAAGGACAAGGAGATCCACCCGGAGAAAAGTCTGGTGCTGCGCCTCTTCCGCAGGTTCATGCCGGTGACGTCGACCTATGAAGGCGGGAAATTCTTCGTCAAAAAAGAAGGCCGGACTTTCGCCACGCCTCTTTTTGTGGTCTTGCTCGTGGTCGAGACGACAGACGTGATTTTTGCCGTCGACTCCATCCCCGCAATTTTAGCCATTACCAAAGACCCGTTCATCGTTTATACTTCCAACGTCTTTGCGATCCTCGGCCTCCGGGCGTTGTATTTTGCCCTGGCCGGAATTATTCAACTGTTTCATTACCTGCATTACGGGCTTTCAGCCATTCTCGTTTTTGTGGGAACGAAAATGCTGATTTCGGATTTCTACAAGGTTCCGATCGGCGTTTCGCTCTCTGTGGTGGCCGGCCTGCTTGCGGTTTCGATCGCGGCATCGATGATATGGCCCAAAAAGCCTGACGCTTGCCCGGTTCCCAAGGAGAATCTGCCTCAGTGAGAGAATTACTGCACACCATTGAAGAAGCTCTGAAAAATTCTGCAAACTACCTTCCGCTCGAGCTTTCATCGTTTCTCGGCGGCATGATCGAGGAGATTATCGCGCCGATTCCGTCGCCGTTTGTCATGGCGGCTGTGGGCTCCGCGGCCTATGCCCAGAGCAAGGGGATCGTTTACATGCTCTGGCTGGCGGTCCTTGGTTCGCTGGGTAAGACCATCGGTTCCTGGGTTATCTACGTTGTGGCGGACAAGCTGGAAGACGTGGTTATCAAAAAGCTCGGTCCTTTCATCGGCGTCAGCCACGAGGAAGTGGAATCTATCGGGAAACACTTGAAAGGAGGGTGGAAAGACCTGCTGATCCTTTTTACACTCAGGGCGCTGCCGATCGTGCCGAGCTCGCCGGTTTCTGCGGTCTGCGGCATTATCAAGACTGATTTCAAAGTTTACATACTGGCGACTTTCCTCGGCAATATACCGCGAAATATGATTTATATTTACCTGGGCTTTGCGGGTGTGTCCGCTTATGAGTCCGTGCTTCGCGGGATGAGCAGCGCGGAGTCCATCATGCAGGTTGTCATTTTCGGTGCGGTCGCCGCGTTCGTCGGCTGGATCTACTACAAAAGACACAAGCGGGCGGGTAAATAATGCCAAGAGCGTCTGCTCTGGCCCTC
>CAZMMY010000243.1:0-3698 GCA_964567495.1 uncultured bacterium | reverse complement strand
ATCGTGTTGCCCTTGGTCGACGCGCCGTAGACCCAGACGGTCTTGCCCTCTTTCTTGATCTTCGCGAGAAGCTCGACCAGGTCTTTGCGGGTTTTCTGAATGCGGCGGTCGTACGCCTGGTAAGTCGCAAGGTCGAATATCTTCGCTTTTTTTTCTTCCGCCAGGTGCTTCTCGAGACGTTCGGACTTCGAAAACTTCTTTGAACTTTTCTTTTTCACAAACACGCGGAAGCTGCCGCCGTACACGTCGTTCAGCAGAACGTCAAAGACCTCCAGCCCGCATTTTTCCATGACCCACTGCATGGTCTCAATGCCGTAATAACCGTTGTGTTCATGCACGATGTTGTCATACATGTTGGTCGCCAGCATGGCCGGAAGGTACGCCATCTGGATGATCCAGACGCCTTCGTCGTCCATACAGTCCGCGGCGTCGCGGCAGAAAGAAAGCGGGTCGGACAGGTGGTAGAACATGGCGACGCTGAAAATCAGTTTGGCTTTTTTGTCCGTCAGTCCGGCATAAGTTTTTTTATCGAAAAAACCGCGCGCAAAACGGAACTTCGGAGATTCGAAAATCTGCTTTACGTTCTGAGCCGCGTCGATGCCTGCCAGCTCATAGGGCATGTCTTTGAAAAATGAAAGAAGCGTGCCGTCGTTACAGCCGATGTCGAGCACCGTGTCGCCCGCTTTCAGATGGCCGAGCGCCAGACCGCTGTCGGCCACGTCTTTCAAAATCGGCTTCATGGCGGAATTGGACGAGCTGGTATAGGGATAAGCCTCGTACATTCCGCTCAAATCCAGGTCATGGCCCAGCTGCAGCAGCCCGCAGTGCCCGGTGCCTTTACGGCGGCAGAGCACCATGTCGAGAGGATATTTCTTCAGCGTCGTGCGGTACTCAAGATCAGCCGGAAAAATTGACGAAAGATACTGCTCACCAATGTCGAAAGCGGGCGCCAGGTCCGGGTTCCCGCAAATGCGGCACTTCGAGACTTTCACGCGCTGCGTCATATGGGCACGCACACAAAACGGCTAAGACCTTCCGTCAGAATGACCTTCGGGTCCAAAGCCCTGTTTTGCCGGGCAAAACGGTATCCCATTTTCTGCAGGCGGTCGAGCAGCCGGACCGGGTCCTTGCCGCTCTGTTTCATGATTTCGCTGTGGAGCTCCAGCAGGATAATCGGCCTGTGTTTCTCGAGAAACCGTTCGCCGCTTTCGATCACCTGGTCTTCATACCCTTCCACGTCGATTTTTACGTGAGTCGGCAGAAGGCCGGTGGTTCCGGCCAGCGATTCCAGCGTAATGCAATCGACAAATGTTGAGTCCGGCCTGCTGTCTGAAGCCGCCATAAGCATGTACTCGCCATAAGCCCCCAAAGTCAGCATCGGAAGTTTCTGGGAGGTTCCGACTGCCGCAGGAATAAAAATGACCCGGGACTCGGCATGATTAAGGCGGAGGTTGGCATTAAAAATTCTGCCGGCGGCCGGCGATGGGTCCAGCGCCACAACCCTTGCTTCAGGACCGCCATAATGAAGCGCGGCAAAGGTATAAAAACCGTAGTGGGAACCGATATCGTAGAGCACCATGCCGGGCTGGGCGTAACGGATGAATTCATCAAGTTCCGCCTGGAACTCGGGCGCGCCGTTGGACGTCATGAAGGCCTGATAACTGACGGGATGGTTTAAAAAACCCCACTCCGGGCGAGCCTGATAGTGCCGCCCCTTCCGCGAAACGGAAAAGGAAATACAGTGCGCCATATAAAGGAATGCCTTGTCCGGGGCCCGTAAAAAAGTCCGCATGTTCCGGGGAATGATTTTTCTGCCGATCTCAGCCAGCATAGCGCTCTTTCATCACTTCCATGAAGCCAAAGACTTCCGCGGCATCGGGAAACTCCGGCCGCGGAGAAACAATCTCCTGCAGCTGCACAGGGCCGTCGAACTCAATTCTCCTGCCGGCACGCCGTGCGACCTCCGCCAGCGAAACCGTGTTCCGCGCGCCGACCTCAACAATTCCCGTAAGGTCCATGTGCGCGGCCATCCAGCCAGCCGCGAAATCACGTGAGGCAAAGCAAAAGCGCGTCTCTCCGCCGACGTAGACCTTGTTCCCTTTAAGGATATCGATCAATACGCCGGTCGGCAGGTCGTCGCTGAACATGGCGCCCAGCCGGAAGATCAGACTCTGCCCGTCATCGCAGATTCTTTCTGCCGCGGCCTTGTGGCGGCCGTAGACCGTATCGAGCTCGCAGCGCGCGGACACGCTGGAAACCTGCACAAATTTTTTGAATTTCCAGTTGTAAAAAAAATCCGCGGTCTTCTGCACGGTCTCGCGAAAATCTCCGGCGGGGTCGTTCTTCGCCCGGAACCTTTTGGCCGGCATGGCCGCGTTAACCAGAACGTCATATTCGCCCGCCTGCATGACGGCGCAATTCTCGCGCGTCACACGAGAGAGCGAAATCCCCGTTTTTTTTTCCAGCTCTGCGCACAGCGCCCGGCCGACGTAACCGTTTGCGCCCGCAACCGCTATTTTTCCTCTGATGCTCACGCAGCCGCCTTCTTCCTGCTTTCCAGCTCCATCAACTTATCAAAAAGCCCTGCGGCTAGCAGTTCCGAACCCGCCGGAGTAACGTGGACGCCGGTATAAATGAACAGTTCACGAGGCGAAATGCCGCTTTTCAGGAAAAGTTTCTTAGCATCCAGGAAAGGAGCGGCCTCTTCCTGCGCGATCTGCAGGCTCATGTCAGAGAATTTCCGCAGGTCCGGCCTTCTGTGCGAGGCAAAACGGATGACCAGAGGTTCCGCGCCGCCCGCTCGGACAGCCCTGATCATTTCGCGGAGAAGATAGTCGAAATTCCTGACCGTCCAGGGATGAGGTTCGCCAGGGTCCGCCTCCGGAGAATTTCTCCGCTCTTCCAGAATGACTTTATGTGCACGAAATTTTTCGACCTGGCGTATCAGGAACCAGCTGGCGAACTTCAGCAGGATGGAGCGCTCCATCAGCCCGCCGGCCTGGGAATAATTTTTGCCTATAACGCCGTATTCGTTCAAAGACCCGAGGTCCACCTTGTCCAGGCTCTGCATTACCCAGGAATTCAGCCTCTCGTTAACACCCTCGAAAATGATTACGTAGTCGGGTTTGAGTTTTGGCAGCAGCCTCTTCGTCAAAATCAGGTTGTGGCCGGCGGAGTAACAGATGACGCCCGCGTTCCAGACCTCCGCCTTTTCATATCCGGGCACCTGGCGCAGTTTCTTCTGCAGTTTCGCCGTGTAAGTGTCCGCGTCCGTCAGGTTGATTCCGTGCGTGGTCGAACCGCCGACGACGAGCACGCGAAGTGTTCCGGGCTCGCGCTGCTCTGTGACGTTTTCCGTGTTCCGGAACCCGTAATTATTCAGCGAAGTCCGGGTGTTGAACGAGTTTGGCTTTGGGACCATGCGAAGCTCGGGATCGCTCTCGAAAATCCCGTAAATTTTTCCCGGCTTCCCGAAGCGCATGTTGACGTAAAGGTTACCCGCGATCTCTAGAGCGACAGCCAAAGCAGCCGCCCCGATAACCAGGACGGCGGTCCAGGTCAGATACTTCCTGATGGTCACGAAGGCTTCTTCCTGCAAAAAAGATTGATGTAGGTTTCTTTCGAAGCGATTTTCAGGATTTCGCCCGGGGCCATGGGGGCGTCGATGGCGGCGTCGAACGGACCGGCGGCCGGATCCG
>CAZMMY010000242.1:0-3701 GCA_964567495.1 uncultured bacterium | reverse complement strand
GGCCTCCTGAGCCCGCTCTCCAAAGCTTATCTCCCTGCCCCGCCGGGGCGCCCCCGCTGATTGTTTCCACCCGGGCTATCAGATTTTTCTTCAAAGTGACGCCTGTCACATCTGGCGGCTCGCCATATCGCTAGTCTGAAGTCGTAGGTAGAAACGGAGGTGTGCCATGAAAACATCATTGTTGTTTCTGCTCATCTTGTTTTTGCCTTTGTTAGCAATGGCTGAGTTTGTGGTCGAAACGCCGAACGGTGTCCGGCGGCTGCGCTACCAGATATGCGACGAGAATCAGGTTTGCCGCACGGTCGAACAGACCGTGAGCTATCCGGTGTGCGACGAGCACCATAATTGCCGTACCGTCGATGCTTTCGAAGCGGGCAAAGCCAGGATCTGGGAAGAGGAGGAGTTGATCAAGAGCGGCGGTTTCGTTTTTAGTGGACCCGTGTTCCAGTAAAAAAGGAGGGCGCTGTCATGAATATCATTAAAAGACAGGCGTGGGAGCCGTTTGATCTGATGACGGATTTTCAGAACGAAGTCAACCGGCTCTTCCATCGCTCGCTGCACAAGAAAAACGGCTGGGAAAAGACTTTCGAGCCGGAAGTAGATGTGTTGGATGAAAAGGACGGTTTCGTGATCAAGGCGGATCTGCCCGGCGTCAAAAAGGATGATATCGAAGTAAAGGTGGAGGGGCGGGTCGTAACGCTGAAGGGAGAAAGAAAGGAGGAAAAAGAAACCAGAGAAAAGAGCAGTTTCACATCCGAAAGGTTTTACGGAACTTTCACCCGGATGCTGGAATTGCCGGCCGACGTCAAGGCCGAACAGGTGAAGGCTGTATATAAGGACGGAGTCCTGGAAATTACTCTGCCGAAAACCGAAGGGGCCAGGACAAATCGCGTCGCAGTGGAAGTGAAATAGGAGGCGTATATGCCGTACGCATCTTTAGATAGTCTTCCGGTCTCGGTGAGGCGGAGATTGCCGCCGCTTGCCCGTAAAGTCTATCTCGGGGCTTTCAATGGTGCGTGGCGGTGGTATGCCGTTCCGTCAAGGCGCCGCGGGCCTGCGAGAAGGCGGGTTTACGCTGTGCGCCTGCTCGAGGCAAGTGACGCGTGTCGCGGGTTTTTAAAACGTTCTCTGCCAGAATGTAACTAAGTGCAGCGCTTAGCAGAAAGGAAGAAGCCATGAAAGGTGAAATGGACCTGCCCATAGCCATAGAAACCGAAAATGGCGCCATGCTCGGCGATCTGAGTATTCCCGCCGGCGCGCAGGGCATCGTGATCCTTGCTTTTCCTCACGGGATCGGCAGACGAAGCCCGGCGGCTCTTGCTGAAGCTCGGCATTTCAACAGAAAGGGGCTTGTAACCCTCGCCCTTGACCTGCTGACTGAGAAAGAACAGCAGCAGGACCGCATCGACAGTTCCTACCGGTTTGATATTGCCTACCTCGCCCAGCGTATTAAATATGCCACCGAATGGGTACTTTGCAGCGAATCCGCAGCTGCCCTGAAAATCGGCTGTTACGGTGTGCGTGAGGCGGCTGCTGCTGCTCTTTTTGCCGCTTCAGAATATGCCGGCTTTATCGAGGCCGTTGCAGCCAGGTCAGGCACTCCGCAGATGGCCCTTGAGGCGCTGGCGAGGGTCCGCGCATCCGTTCTTTTGATCGCGGGGGAAGAAGATCCGGAAATTCTCCGGTTGAACCGACAGGCCATGGACCTTCTTGGTTCCAAAGATAAAAGGCTCGAGGTGGTCGAGGGTGCGGGCCACTCTTTCAAAGAATGCGGAGTTCTGGAAAAAGCTTTTGAGCTTGCCGGTGATTGGTTTCACGCGAAGCTGACGGGACCGGTAAGCGCAAATAAAAAGGGGTGACGCATGATGACAAAGGATGAGTTTGAACATCTTTTGAATTGGCCGGAGGACAAACAAAGCCCAGTGCTAAGCGTCTATTTAACTGCGGGGTCTACAGGCGGTGAAGCCTTCCGCCGCACTTTTGAAACAACATTCGCGAAACTTCTGGGTAAGTTCAAAGCCGCCGGCTCTGCGGAGCAGCTTGAAGAGCTCAGAAAAGATGGCGATCGCATGCGTCTTTTTTTGGCTTCTTTTACGCCGGAAAGCCGGAGCGCGGTTCTTTTTTCTGACGATTCGCGGAGTTTTGCCTGGGGAAAGGAACTGCACGTAAAAGTCCGCAATCGCGCCAGCTGGCTGACCAAACCGTATATTCTTCCGTTGGTAGAGTCCCTTGATGAATACGAGCGCTGCTGTGTCATCCTGGCCGACAAAAGCAAAGCCCGGATTTTTACTTTCCGCCTCGGTGAAGTTGAGGAAGAAAAGGGCGCTCTCGCGTGGAACGGAGTCAAACGCTTCAGGACGACGGGTAAAGACAATTTAAGATCTGCCGTCAAGCTTCAGCGCACTGCCGAAATGCACGAGGCGTGGCATTTGAAGCATGTTGCGGCTATCGCTGCGCAGCTCGCGGCCCGCAAACCGTTCGGGCGCCTTATCATCGGCGGCGCCGAGAAATCCGCTGAAAAGCTCGCGGCCTGCCTTCCAAAGTCCCTGAAGGAAAAAATCTCTGCGCGAATTTCCCTGCCAGTGCGGACAGATGAGAAAACTCTCATAAAAACCCTGCTCGGGCTGGAATGCAAAATCGAACGTGAAGGGGAAGTCCGCCTGGTCGAGCGCTTTGTTCAGCGGGAACCAGCGGCCGCCCGGCGGAAAGCGTTTGGTTTTGATGCTGCTCTCCTTAATCTCGGCAAGGGGCTGGTCCGCAAACTCATCTATTCTGAGAGGTTTCATCCCCAGGGCGGCAGGTGCCTGGGGTGCGGCCACTTATTCCCTGGTGTGCGGCGCTTGATGTGCGGCCGCTGCGGGTTTGCCATAGAGCGTGTGCCTGAAATGCTTGAAGAAATGGCCCGGCTAACCCTGCAAAAAGGCGGAGAGATTGAAGAAGTCCGCGGCGCCGCGGCGGATGAGCTGGACAAGGCCGGTGGTGTCGGCGCAATTTTAAGAGAGAGGGCGCTGCGATGACCAGGAAATGCCCGCATTGCGGGCAGGAATTCAGATTTTTGAGGTTTTTAACTTCGCTAGGCTCGGACAGACTTATTTCGCATCCGCGCCTCGACGGAGCGCGCATTCGGGAGCACCGCTGTTTTCATTGCCGCCGGCCGTTTCGTCTGGAATACAGCCCAAAAGCTCTGCAGGACTGCTTCGGGCGCTACGCTATTCTTCCCGCGGCGCTTGGGCTGGGCGTTTTTGCGCTCGCATATTCCGCATCCGGGAACGATGCTCCGACCGCCCTGGGTGCTGCAGTGCTGGCAGTTCTCTCTGTGTGGCCTTTTTTAGTCAGCTGGATCAAGTACCAAAGCGCTGAATTTCATGCCGGTTAGGAGGCTTTATGGCACCCGAGCTTCTGTATTTTTTGGGCATTCCGGCCGCCGCTTTGACGGTATTGATTTTTTTTCGTCTGACGGCCTTCCTGGCGTGGTCTGTCGAGAAATGGATTTTTTTCCGCGGTGTGCGGCAGTTTCTGAATGATAAAAAAATGAAAGGAGGCCGGCGATGTGGATGAAATGGCTTCCTTTCCGAATGGCCGTCCGGCACATGGCGGAGAAAAGGGGATTCCTCGACCCGATCAACCTCCTTGAACAGCTGCAGAAGTTTGCACAGCCTTCCGAAGTGGCCATGCCTATCGAAATTATCCGGCTTGGAACA
>CAZMMY010000241.1:0-3712 GCA_964567495.1 uncultured bacterium | reverse complement strand
TTGCGCGGCGCTTGGCTGGCGGTTGCCATGAGCGGCTTCTCCTTGAGTCGGCAGACGGGAAGTGGGGCGGCGGATGATAAACGGCGGCCAAGCGCCCAAAAGTGCCCAAAACGCAGTCAAAAGGACAAAAAGGGCGAAAAAAAACCCGAAGCCCTGAGGGCTTCGGGTTGGAATCCACCAGCGCGAGCGCGGTTTTAATGTCGCGGTCGCTGATGATGCCCATCACTTCCCCGTCTTCCATGACGGGCAGATGGCGGATCTTCAGGTCCCCCATCATCTTCTCGGCGCTTTCTACAGTCTCCCGCGCTTCGATCGCGTGGGGCTGACAGGTCATAAACTTCTGGATTGAAGGTTCGGTTTTTGACATATCGCACCTCCGGTTACTTAAAAGATGCCCGATAAGGTCCTCTTCCCGCTGTGACGAGCATCACATTCCACATTGTTTTCAGGCGCCTTTCCCGAGGGCTTCAAAGATATCGAGCGCGCGGTTCGCATTCTGGGGGTTCATATGAAAACCTCCATGACCGCCGTCAGGGTCTTCGAGCGCAAGCACCAGAGTCCCTCCGTGCGCCTTAAGCCATTCGCCCGTTTCCCGCATCGAAGGAATGCCGCTTTGCTGCGGCCGCGTGTCTTTTCCGCCGGCGAAGGTGATCCACCGGGTACCGGTCAAAGGCTGGTTCCCGTATGCGCCGGAATCGATTTCCTGATTGGGCGGATAATTCCTCGCCATGCCTCCGGAATTGGCGACAATCAAACCGAAATAATTCTGTCCGCTCTTCCGGTCAAGCGCGGCCAAAGCATAGGTATTGGCGGCTCCACGGCTGAAGCCGTGAAGCAGCGCGTGGCCCGGCCGGATGTTCAGCCTTTTAAGCTCGCTTGAAATAATCGAATACATTTGTTCGGGAGTCAGATAGCCGTATCTGTGCTGGTTCTCGCCGAACCACCACTGAAGCGCCAGGAACCCGAACTTCCGGTCCTTTAAAAAAGGATGCCAGACAGAAAAATCATCGAACGCGAATGTGCTATGGCCGCCGACGGTGACAATTACATACGGCGATTCGTTCGCCTGAAACGCCTCAGGAAACCACTCGAGGATAAAACTTTTTCCGTCCCCAGTCAGGCGGAGCTCGGCACCCTGGCGGCTTGCATAATCAGCCCGGGAGGCCCGCTCTTGTTTGGCATGTTCCAGAAGGGCCTGCCCCTCGTAAGCTGTCAATACAGGCGAGAACACGGAAATGAAACAAAAACACGCTAAAACAGGCAAAGCTAACCAGTTCTTTTTCATAAGGCACCTCTGCTATATGAGACGATTTTTGGTTAAAAAGGTTTAATAAATAAAATAGTTTGGAAGATGCATGAAAATTCATCGGCGACTGTGACAGCCGTCACAGTCGCCGGAATGACCTCAGGCTATAAAAGACCCCATAACAAAAGGGGGTTTTATGTTGCGGGTTCTTTTCCTGTGCCAGAAAAATGACATTCTTTCTCAAATCGCCGAAGGTCTTATCAATCTGCATTCCGACGGCCACATCCAGGCGTCCAGCGCAGGCATCGAAGCCTCCCCTATCCCGGACCTTGTAAAAGCCAAAATGACCCGCCTCGGGATCGACACCGAACAGCAGCAGGCAAAATCATTCGAGGAATTTCAGGGGGAATTTTTCGATTACGTGATCTGGATCGGAAACGATCTGGACAAAGGACTGTTAAAAGCGAGGTCAGTTTGGCCGGAATGCCATGTCTGGCACGCAGATCCGCTCGACGCCGAAATGCACACGGGCGACAACCTGCTCCGGTTACTGGAATTGCAGACGCATCTCATAAGCGCACACGTGCAGCTTATGATTCTCAGCCAGCATGAAGATTTCAGGCACGCAGCCGCTTCATGAGTTGAGCCGCCAGACCGCCCAGCATAAGACGGAAGCGAAGCTGACCCAGGTCAGGTAAGGGACCATCAGCCAGCCGGCTGGGCGGTCAACGGCAAAAAACGCACGGGCCGTTACGCCCACCATGGCCCACAGCGCGACAATCTCGGCGAAAGCCGCCCCCAGCAGATGAAACCTGAAAAAGAGAAATGACCATGCTGTGTTAAGCAGCAGCTGGACCGCGAAAAAAACAAGCGGCACCCCCCGCCCCCGAACTTTGCTTTTTTTCCCAACCCGCGCAGCGGCCGCCCCCATCATGATGTAAAGAACGGTCCATACCGGGCCAAAAACACCGTTTGGCGGGTTCCATGACGGCTTGCGGATCCCCGCATACCAGCCCGCAATCTCGGGCATCGTCGCCAGAGACCCCAGCACTCCCGCGGCAAGACAAATTGAAATACAAATCAGATAACTCATTTTCACACTCCTGATTTTTTACCGTTCCGGCCCAGACTTTGCGGTGATTTTTGAAAGCATACCAGAAAAAACATATTCATGGAACGGCAGGACCATGAACCAGTAAACAATCCCCCATAAACCCCGGGGCCAGAATCTGGCGGTCTGGCAAAGCCAGACGCGCCCGTTCTCGCGCACCGTCCTGAATTCAAGCACGGCGCGGCCCGGCAGCTTCATCTCTGCGGCCAGCACCAATTTCTCGCCCTTCTCGACTTCCGCGACCCGCCAGAAATCAAGCGCGTCACCCGCTCTCAAATCCGCCTGGCTTCTCCGTCCGCGCCGGAGCCCAACCCCGCCGGCCAGCCGGTCCATCAGGCCGCGCAGCTGCCACAAAAAATCGGCATGGTACCAGCCGTTCGCGCCTCCGATCGAAATAATTTTCTGCCAGACAGCGGCCTCACGCCCCGTAATTTCAGCCTTGCGCTGATCTGAAAAAACCGTGCCGCCCGCCCACCGGGCGTCTCCGGGCGCCGGCTGCTCCAGGGCCCTGCGGCCGCCGGCGTCCGTCCAGTGGGACTGCGCGGTATTCTCCAGGATCGATTTCAACGCGTAATTAATCGCCTCCCTCGGCGTCAAAAGCTGCTGCGGGATAATCGAACGGATTTCGTTATCCTTGCAGACAACTGGATTGCGCAAACCTTCGGCGAGAGGCCGGGCGATCGACGACGGGACGGGGGTCACAAGGTGGATCCAGTAGGAGCTCAGCCTCGGCGTAAAAACCGGGACAGGCACAATCAGGCGGCGCGGCAGCCCCGCTTCCTCCGCGTAGGTGCGCATAAGGGTTTCATAAGTCAACACCTCCGGGCCGCCAATGTCGAAACTTCTCCCAGCGGTTTCGGGCCGGGTCAGGCAGCCCGTTAAATACTGAATGACGTTGCGGATCGCGATGGGCTGGCTGGGCGTCTGCACCCAGCGCGGCGTAATCATGACTGGCAGCCTGTCGACGAGATACCGGAGGATTTCGAAAGATGCGCTGCCGGAACCGATAATCATGGCCGCCCTCAAAACCGTGACCGGGACGGTGCCGGAACGTAATATCTCCGCGACTTCGGCTCGCGACTTCAAATGCTTGCTCAGATCGGGGGCGTCTTCGCCCAGGCCGCTCAAGTAAATGATCCGCTTTACGCCCGCCTCCGCCGCCGCGTCGCGCATAACGGTCGCGGCCTTGCGGTCAGCGGACTCGAAGTCCTTCTCACCGGGCAGCATAGAATGGATGAGATAAAAAACAGTGTCGACTCCCTGCAGGCACGCGCGCATTTTACCGGCGTCAAAAATATTCCCCTCTTCCAGCTCCAGCTGCGGATGGGAAGCCCAGGCGCGGTCCCTGAGCTTGT
>CAZMMY010000240.1:0-3731 GCA_964567495.1 uncultured bacterium | reverse complement strand
GAAGTCCCCGCGCCGCCCTGCAAAGCGTCCAGAGAAAACTCGCCGCTCCATTTGCCTTCGATCAGCTCCTCCGAAGCCTGAACAATCGCTTTAGCCTTTTCCGGCGCCAGTTCCTTAAGCTCAAGATTCGTAAGGGCCGCCGCCTTTTTGATCTGGGCCAGGGCCCGGATCAAACGCCCCGAAACCTGGCAGCCGGAAATTTGAAAATTCTCAAGCGCCCTCCTGGTATGAATCCCCCAGTAGGCGCTTTCCGGAATTTCCAGCTCGCCAAGCGAGTCTCGTTCTGTCCGTTTTTTCATTCAGTCCCTACTTCGCCATTCCCGATTTCACAACAACCCCCTCAAGAGCGCCCAGTTTTCCCGTAAGGGCTCCTACTTCATCCGTTGTCGCGTCGACCACCAGCGTGATTACGTGGACTTTTCGCTCCCGGTACGGAAGACCGATCCGGGCCACTATCAATTCTCCAAAGCCCGACAGAATCTCGTTAACCCGGGCCGCCGAGCGCTCCCGCTCCTCGATTAAAATTCCGACAAATCCTATTCTCTTTACCGCTATCATGGCCCCTCCATAAAAAAACCCGGAACGGCTTCCAAGGGAGCCATTCCGGGCGTCAAAAAAATCAGAAACTCGATCCCGTCCCTTGAGCCCAGGGCATTGGCCCCTCTTCGCAGGAAATAAAAACGCTTTCGTATACTTTCCACCGCCGCGGCATTTTCATCGCGGCCGCCTCCGGTAATCTGATTGGCGGCGCGAAAAAACCGCGGCGATTTACGAAACCATTTCGGTCAAAAATTAAAGAGCAGAGAATTACCGCTTATAAAGCGGACGCGCTTTATAGTGAGTATGGAGCAAACTATGAGATTTCTCACCCAGCGGCTCACCGAGAAACTCCTTATAAAGCTGCTGTATGTAAGGGTTTTCATGCGAACAGCGAACTGCCGCCCGTTCGTCTTCTGAATAAAGGCCGGCGGCGCGCTTCTTGCGAAGCTCGTTCGTAACTCCGTACGGCTGCCCGCCTCCGCCCACACACCCTCCGGGGCAGGCCATCACTTCCACAAAGTGGTACGGAAGTTCCGTACCGGCTTCCTTCGCTTTCCGGATTTTTTCCATCACGTATTCCACGTTGGAAAGTCCGTGAGCGACCGCGATGCGGACCTCCGTGCCTTTGATGGAAATCTTCGTCTCTTTGATTCCCTGGATACCCCGAACGTCCTGAAACTCGACTTTGGGGAGCTTTTCGCCGGTCACATAGGAATAAGCCGTCCGAAGCGCGGCCTCCATCACACCGCCCGTGGCGCCGAAGATAGTCCCCGCGCCGGTGTAATCGCCCATCATATGATCGCAATCCTCGCCGGGGAGGTTGACGAAGTCGATGCCGGCCTGGCGGATCATGCGCGAAAGCTCGCGGGTCGTCAGGGCGATGTCCACGTCCTGGAAACCGGACGCGCTCATTTCACCGCTCCGGTGAATTTCATATTTTTTCGCCGTGCAGGGCATGATCGAAATGACCTGGACATCGGCGGGGTTCAGGCCTTTCTTTTGCGCGTAGTACGTTTTAGCCAGCACGCCCACCATTTCGTGCGGCGATTTAGCCGACGAAAAATGCGGGATCATGTCGGAATGAAACTTTTCCATAAAATCCACCCACGAGGGGCAGCACGTCGTGATCAGCGGAAGCACCCCTTTTTGGTGGGCGAAACGCTGCACGAACTCACTCGCCTCCTCGACGATCGTGAGGTCCGCACCAAAATTCGTATCGAAAACCGCTTCGAAACCCATATGCCGGAGGGCCGCGTAAAGTTTTTTCGTAAGGTTGGTCCCGGGGGCAAAACCGAAGTGCTCGCCGATCGTAACCCGGACCGCCGGGGCGATCTGGACCACGCAATGCTTGCCGGTATCCATCAAAGCTTTCCAGACCTTGGACGTATCGTCTTTTTCAATGATAGCGCCCGTGGGACAATGCGCCGAACACTGACCGCAGCGCACGCAAGGCGAGTCGCCGAGCTGGATTTCCCCCGCGGGGGCGATGCGCGTTAAAAAACCCCGCTCCAGAAATGAAAGCGCCCAAACATTCTGCACTTCCTGACAGACTTCGACGCAGCGCCCGCATTTAATGCACTTGTTCGGCTCAAGCACGATGGTCCCCGTCGAATTGTCCGCCGGAAGATTCCTTAAAAGCTTCGGGAACGGCTCTTCCCGGATTCCGAAATCCGCCAGCGCCGTCTGAAGCTCACAATCGGCATTTCGGCCGCAGGTCTGACAGTCGTTCGGGTGGTTCGACAAAATCAGCTCGACGATCGTTTTTCTGATTTCGACGATCTCCGGATCGTGGGTGGTAATTTCCATCCCCGGCTCAATGGGCGTGCAGCACGCACGAAGCATTTTGGAAGAACCTTTCAGCTTCACAACACAAATACCGCATGCGGCTGACGGCTTGAGGTCCGGGTGGGCGCACAGCGTGGGGATCTTCAGATAAACGGTCTTCGCGGCTTCGAGGATCGTGGTCTCGGCCGGAACCTCTACGTCCATCCCGTTAATTTTCGCTTTCACTAAATTCATCTGAAGCATGGCAATCTCCTTTGGATGAATTAAGAAACGCCGGCCGTTTTTTTCGTGAGGCGCCCCGTGTACTCTGATTCAAAATACCGAAGCGTCGAGAGCACCGGGTTGGGAGCGGTCTGCCCCAGCCCGCACAGAGATGCTTTTTGCATCGCCTGGGAAATTTTCTTCAGCTTCTCGATATCTTCCGGCCCACCTTTCCCGTCGGCGATTTTTTCGAGATACCCCAGCATCTGCTTCCCGCCGACCCGGCACGGTGCACATTTGCCGCAGGACTCGTCCACGCAGAACCCCAAATAAAACTTGGCGATATCGACCATCGAGTCGTCTTCGTCCAGCACGATCATGCCGCCCGAGCCCATAATAGAACCCAGCTTCTGAAGGTTCTCGTAGCTGACCGGGGTATCGAAATACTGTTCGGGGATCACGCCGCCGGAAGGCCCGCCGGTCTGGATCGCTTTGACTTTTTTCCCTTTTGCCGCGCCGCCGCCTATTTCAAATACGATCTCGCGCAAAGTCGTTCCCATCGGGACCTCCACCAGGCCCGAGTTCCTGACTTTCCCTGTGACCGCGAAAACCTTGGTGCCCTTCGATTTTTCGTGGCCGATTCCCGAAAACCAGCCGGCCCCTTTCAAAAAAATCTCCGGGATATTGGCGAGCGTTTCGACGTTATTGATACAGGTCGGTTTGTCCCAAAGGCCTTTGACCGACGGGTAAGGCGGCCTCGGGTGCGGGTAGCCCCGTTTTCCTTCGATAGAAGCGATAAGCGCGGTCTCTTCTCCGCAAACAAAAGCGCCCGCGCCCAAACGGATTTCCACATCGAATGAAAAAGCAGAGCCCAAAATGTTTTTTCCCAAAAGACCATGGCTATAAGCCGCTTTGATCGCTTTCTCGACACGTTCGATCGCAAGCGGGTACTCTGCGCGTATATAGAAAAACCCTTTACTGGCGCCGATTCCATACCCGCCGATGGCAAGCCCCTCGATGACCGAATGCGGGTCCCCCTCCAAAACACCACGGTCCATGTACGCGCCGGGGTCGCCCTCGTCGCCGTTACATATAATATATTTCTGGTCGGCCTGAACTTTTTGGGTGATCTCCCATTTGATCCCGGTCGGAAAGCCCGCGCCGCCGCGGCCGCGAAGGCCGCTCGCCTTCATTTCTTCCAAGAA
>CAZMMY010000239.1:0-3742 GCA_964567495.1 uncultured bacterium | reverse complement strand
TGAACATCAAGGACCAGGGCATGCCTAAGGTCGAAAGTTTCGCCGAGGGCGTACGTGAAATCATCCGCCTCATTATTTCCAAGGCGGGCCTGGGCAGGCTGGTGCCGGACCTCAACAACCTCGTGCCCAATTTCTCCGGGGTCGCGGGCCAGTTCCGCGACACTGCGCTCGACAGCGTCGGCAACGTCAAGGGGCTCGCAGGTGATGCTACCGGCACTCTGACCGGCACCGCGAGCACGCTGAAAGACGAAGCTTCCGAGACGGCTTCAGCCCTGAAGGAAGAAGTTTCGGGCGCGATCAAAAAACTGAAATTTTAAGGTTCCGATGAAAAACAAACTCGTCCTTTTTCTGATTTCGCTTGTGATTGCTCTGGTCATCGTCAATGTGGCGGTGCTTGGGCTTCTGATGAAACGCGGTCATGCGCCCGACTCTGGCTCAGCCGCGCGGCCTGCTCCGGTTTCCGCGCCCGATACCGCTGTCGCCGTTCCCTCGGGGATCCCTGGCATGACCGGCTTCGCGGAAAACGACAGCATCGGCGTGCGTGCCGGCAAAACGGTCAACGAGCTCAGGCAGAAAAGCGGCGAGACGTACGGAACGGTCAGGCAGAAAACTGAAGAAACTTACGGCGTAGTCAGTGAAAAGACCAGGCAGACCGCTGAGGACCTTAAAAAATCTTCCGAAGAGACCCTGGTGATCCTGAAAGAAAAAGCCGCCAAGGCCTCCGGCGACCTCCGCGTGGCGTATGAAAAAGTTGTCGCCGACCTGAACCGCGAAATCCAGAAATTCAACGAGACCCTCAAGAACCAGACCTCCTGAGCAGAATGCCGCGCGGACTTTACGTCCACATCCCGTTCTGCCTCCAGAAGTGCCATTACTGCGATTTCGTGATCACCACGAAGCGCGCCGGCTCCGACCGCAGAAGCTTTATCGACAGCCTCAAAAATGAAGCGAAGCATGCCGCCCATAAATATGGCCGCCTGGATTTCCAGACCCTTTATTTCGGCGGCGGAACGCCCTCGGCCCTGAGCGGGGAGGAAACCGCGGAAATTCTTGCCGCGCTCCGCGGGCTTTTTGATCTGCAGCCGGGCTGCGAAACAACGCTCGAGGTCAACCCGGGCGACGTAGACGCGGAAAAACTTCTCGCCTTCCGCGATTTGGGTTTTAACCGCATCAGCCTGGGTGTGCAGGCGTTTCAGGACGAGCTGCTGCGTGACATGGGCCGCCCGCATACGCATGCGGAAACGCTCCGCACGATTTCGCTTCTGCTCAGCGCGGGTTTTGGAAACGTGAGTTTTGATTTGATCGCCGGTCTTCCGGGACAAAGCGTGCAGCAATTCCGCGAATCGCTCGCAGGTGTCGTCGCCCACGGCGCGTCCCAGCTTTCACTGTATGATCTCGATGTGCATGAAAAAACCGTCTACGGCCGGCGCCGCCGCGAAAGCAGGCTGCCGGTGCCGGACGAAGACCGCCGCGCCGAAATGTTCGCGCTTGCCGTTGAGACCATGACCGGGGCGGGCTACGCGCATTATGAAATTTCCACATTTGCAAAACCGGGTTTCGAATCCCGGCATAATCTGCTTTACTGGAAAAACCAGGAATATCTCGGCCTTGGGCCGGGCGCATATTCCTATCTTGGCGGCGTGCGGTATCAGTTTGCGCCTGACGTCAGGGCCTGGCTGGAAAAATGCGGGAAGTGTGACTGGGCGCCGGCCCAGGCGGACCACCTGACTGAAGAGGAAAAAGAAAAGGAAACGCTTTTTACCGGGCTGCGGCTTTCGGAAGGCGTGGACCTGGGAAATTTTAAAGTCATCCGCGATCGCGTGGAACGCAAGCTCAAGGAGCCTGAAGCCCGCGAGCTTTTCACCAGGGAAGGCACGCGCGTCTCTATGACCCTGCGGGGCCGGTTTCTGGCCGAAAAAGCGCTGGCATTCATTCTGCCGGAAGCGGAGCGGCGGTGAGCCGCTGGCTCCTGGTGATTCCAGCCGCGTGTGTTTTTGCCGCGGCCTTTTTCTTTCTTAAAGATTACGGCACGGTCTCCGGAGACACGGTTCACTCCTATTCTCCGCTGGCCGTGCATCTGGCCGAGGGCGGCGGATACAGGGTTTTTGACGAGCCGTACATGAGATACCCGCCGCTGTTTCCGCTGTTCATCGCCTTTATTTACCGCGTGACGGGCCATGCGGACACGGACAACATGGTTTACCGTTATGCCGTGCTCGCGCTCCAGAGCGTAACCGTGGTTTTCCTGTACGCCGCAGCGCGCGAATTTTTCGGCCGCGCCCGTGCGCTGTTCGCTTCGCTTCTCTGGCTTTTTCATCCTGTAGTGCTGCTTTTTGCGGCCAGCCGTTATGCGTGGAACGCGGCGTCGCTCCTTCTTTTCTTTTTTTTCGCCGGTCTTTATTTTTATGTTTCGGCCCTGAACCGGGGCAGCGCGCTTAAATGCGCGCCGGCGGGTTTTGTGCTGGGGCTGAGCGCGCTGGTCTGGCCCGGCACTTCGTATCTGTGGCTGCCGTTCTCGCTCGCTCCCTTCATTCTGAAGAAGGCCAGGCCCTGGCTGAGCAGCGCTATTTTCACCGTTTTTTTTCTTCTCCCGATCATGGCCTGGAGCTGGGTTGTGTACCGGAACACGGGCGCCTGGGCGGTTTCGGATAATCTTTTTGCTTCGATGTATGACGGCCTGACCTACGAAACAAGCAGCGCTTTTGAAAGCTTTGCGCTTGTCCACCGCGCGCGGGCGTTCATCAGTCTGGAAAGCGCGGAGGAAACGCGCCGCATCCTGGCTTTTTATCTTTCTGAACTGGCGAACCACCCGCTTGATCTGGCGGGGTTTCTGGCCGTTAAGGCCGCGCGAGCGTGGTATGCGACAATTTCAGAGACCGGCGATTTCCGCATCTTTGTGTTTCAGCTTCCGTATCTTGCCCTGGGCATGGCGGGCCTGTGCTTTGCCTGGCGGGAAGAAAGGCGGAAAACCGTTTTTCTTCTCGCCGTTATTTTTTATCTGTGGACCGTCACGGTTTCGGTGCTTGCCATCCTGCGCTATATGATGCCTGGGCTCGGCCTGATGGCCATGTTCGGAGGCTTTGCCGTGGAGAGAATCGTTGCCCGGCTTTCAGGCGGAAAGAAGCGCCAGGATCTCGATATGCTTGGTGCGGGGAAACATGTCGAAGGGGACGGCCTCGCGCAAGGTGAAACGGCCCCCCGATAAAATTGTTTTGAGGTCGCGTGCCATGCTTCCGAGGTGGCAGGACAGGTAAGCGATCTTTTCCGCGCCCTTATAATGAGAAAGAAAGTCCGGCAGCGGGGCGGCCATGCCGGTGCGTGGCGGGTCGAGCAGGACGAAACCGCCGGTGTATTCTGATTTTTTCGCCCAGGCGGGAAATGTTTTTTCCACGCGCCCTTTCAGAATCTCAGCTCCCAGGCCGCTTTCCTTGAGGTTCTTTTCCAGGGCGCCCAGGCTTGCCGGGCTTTCTTCCGCGCATACCAGCGGTTTTATTGTTTCCGCGCACAGAAGCGAGAATGTGCCCGCGCCGCAGTAAAGGTCCGCAAAAAACGCGGGCGTTTTTTCAGAAAGCCATGACTGTATCTTGCCTGCGGCCAGCGCTGTGACTTCCGGATTGTTCTGGAAAAAACCCCGCGAGTGCGTCCATATTCTGCGGCCGCCGGTTTTGATCTCGGCGAAGCGGTCTTCAAGGCTTGTCACAGGTTTCTCTTCGGCTGAAATCCGGAAAGTTACGTCTTCGGG
>CAZMMY010000238.1:0-3747 GCA_964567495.1 uncultured bacterium | reverse complement strand
GAAAGTCCTGGGCGTTCTGCTGACGATGGTGGACATGCGCACCAATATCTGCCGCGACGTTGTTTCGGGTGTGCGTGATTATTTCAAAGAGAAGGTTTTTAATTCTATGATCCGCCTTAACGTCAAGCTGACGGAATCGCCGAGCGCGGGCAAGCCGATTAACATCTACGACCCGTATTGCCTCGGCACCAAGGATTACGAAGACCTTGCCGACGAGGTTCTGCACCGGGAACTCGGCCTGGCCCTTCCGCGTCTGGAAGAAGCTGTTCCGGTCCCGGCGGCCGTCCCGCAGGAACAAGCAGAGCATGCAGAAGAAAAAGAACTCCGGGCTAGCTAAAAAAGTCCCCGCGATTTTCGAGGGCCTTCCCGACCTCGAAAATAAAGCGGCGGCCCCCGCGCCGGCGGCACAGCCCGCCGGAGTAAGGGCCGAAGCGCCCAAGATTGCGCCGCAGAAAAAAGCGGTCAAGACCGGCGCGCCTGCGCGCGGCATTCTGACCGCGGAGCTGACGCCTGGTTTCGCGAAGTTTGCGCTGATGAAGCCTGCGGGCCGCGAAGTCCAGATACTGAAGTCAGAGATCTATATCCTCGGGACCGGCGAAAAAAAAGTTTTTGATCCGGGCGAACTCGGCAAGGCGGTCGAGGATGTTTTGAAAGAGTGGAAGCCCGCCAAGAATACGCCGGCCCGGCTCCTGATGCGCGGTTTCGACATGGCTTTCATCATGATGGAAAAGCCGGATGCGCCGGCCAAGCAGATGAAGGACGCGGTCCTGTGGCAGCTGGCCGACAAATCCAATCTTGCGGTCGAGCAGGCCGAGCTTTACTACGAAGGAAAGGGGAACGTCATCAAAGTGGCGGCTGTGGACAAAGTTCTGCGTGACGCGGTGCTTGAGCCTTTTCATGAACACGGGATTTACCCCGAGCTCGTGACGGTTTCGCCTGCGGCGTACGAAGCCCTCGAACAGAAAACCGGAATGTTCCGCAGCGGGAATATCCTGCTGGCTGAACTGGGAGAAGACCAGAGTGGTTTTGCTGTTTTCAGGAAAGGCGAGCTCGGCACTTACCGTGAAACGGCGGTGGGGGAAGACCAGATCGTCCGTTCCATGAGAGGTACTCTTTCGATTGAGGGGACCAGCATGTCGATCGATTATGACCAGGCCAAAACCCTGCTGGACGAATTCGGGCTTCCTACGGCGGGTCTCGCGCCTGACCCTAACGAGCCCAAGCTTTCGCAGCTTTCCGCGCGCGTGAGGCCGGTGTTCGAAAAAATCACGCAGGAAATCCGCAGCACCGTGACCCAGTATCAAAAGCAGTTTCCCGCGGATAAAATCACGGAAATTGCGCTGACCGGAGTGGGAGAAAAAATCAAAGGTATCGACGTTTATTTTTCGGCCCAGCTCAACCTGCCGGTCCGGCGTCTGGACCTGGAGCCTGCGGGTATTTCCGAGCCGGCGTTCACGGGGCTGAGCGGGCTGGCGCTGACCGACCCTCGCAAATACAATTTTGCCGCGCTCGAAGACCTGTGGAAGCCCAGGATGGAAGCGCTCCGCGGCTGGATGCAGAAAGGTATTTTTATTTCCGCCGCGCTGCTCGCGCTGGCCGCGGCCGGACTTTTTTTTCTGAATACGGGCCGTGCCGCGGCGCTTAAAAATACCAAAGCCAGGCTTGAAGGCATGGGAAGCTCCACGGAAGCCATCGAGCTGATGCGCAGCGCGGGAACGCAGATCGAGGCCCACAAAACCAAGCTTAAGGCCGAGCTTCCTCCGGCGCCGTACATGGGCGGAGCTCTCCGGGCCCTCAGCCACCTTGTCGCTCCGGATATGGTGCTGACCGGCATGGACCTGCGGAGAAAGGGCAAGACTTCCGTGGTCGACCTCCGGGGTTTTATCCCTTCAGGCAATGCAGACAGGCTGATTGCAGAATTTCTCGAGAAACTGAACAAGTCGCCGTTCTTCGCGTCTTCCAGCCTGGAAAACAGGGAAGTCCGGCAATCGGGCGGAGTGGATTTTGTTGTGCAGGCCGATCTGGTCCAGCCGCGGGAGTATCTCTTTGAACGCCGTTAAATTTTTTAAACTTGCGCTTCGTTTTCACGTCCTGCCCTGGGCGGGCGTGCTCGCCGCTGTATGGATCGCGGGCTGGATGGTCCTTCTGTCACCCCTGGTGCGGGCAGGCGCCTCTGCAGACAAGGAAATCCAGGGCTACCAGGCCAGGATCAACGATACGCAGGGCGTTGTCAGCGGCACCCCGGACTTGACTGCGCAGCTTAAAAAACTCACGGAAGAGCTCGAGTACCTGAGAAAGCTGACGCTCAAGCGCGGCGAAAAATCGCGTGTCATCAGTGCTGTTACCGCGGCCGCGGACGCGAATAAAATCAAGATTTCCAAAATACGCCCGCACGTTCTGCCTGCCGTGGAAGATGCCAAGAAGGAAGGCAAGCGGCTGATCCCTTCGCCGTTTATCATCGACATGGAAGCGGAGTACCAGGCGCTGGGCGAATTCTTCGAATCTCTGGAAACCCAGCCTGTGCTTTTGACGCTCGAGGAAATGACCGCGGCTCCTGTCGCGGGCAGTTCGAACACGCTGACGGTCAGCCTGGTGGTCTCGGCGCTCGAGGAATGGACGCCTGAAGTGCCGCCCGGAATGGTGGCAGCGCAGATATGAAGATGATTTTGACCGCCGCTTTTCTTTTGATGGCCGCTGCGCCTGTTTGGGCTGAGGACAAGGCGGCTCAGCAGCTCACGCTGCTCAAACAGCCGTGGGGCCGGGATCCGTTCAAGGCGGACATCGCAGCCGGCGCCGGGGCCGCGAGCGGCGAGCTGGAGCTGACCGGAATTTTTCTGCGCGCCGGCAAGCGGATAGCGATCATTAATCGCAAATTTATCAAGGAAGGCGAAGATGCGTTCGGCGCAAGGATCGTAAAGATCGAAAAAGATCAGGTCACGGTGGAAAAAAACAACGAAACGACTACCCTGAGGATTGGAAATGCGAGACCTAAAGCCCCTGCCGCTTAGTTTAATTCTGACTCTGGTGTTTATGCCCCTGCCCGCCGTCGCGGAAGAAACAGGGCAGATTTCAGACGCTATTGCGTCCGGCCCGGAATCCTCGCAGGACGAAGATGCCACGTTCGCTTTCAACAACACGGACATTCGCGACGTGCTGCAGCTGATTGCTGAGGAATACAGCCTGAATATGGTTATGTCCGATGATGTGGTCGGCACCGTGACTTTGAGGCTGAAAGGTGCGTCGCTCGAGAATACCCTCGACGCTATCCTTGCGGGCCGCGGCTATGATTATGAAATCGTGGACAATATCATCCGCGTGGGCAAGGCCGAGGCCATTCAGAACGAGCGCGTCCAGCGGGCGAGCCGCCAGGGCCAGGAGCCGCTGATCACCGAAGTCATCGTTCTCAAATATCTCGACGGCAATGATGTCAAAGACCTGGTCAAATCCATGCTTTCGCCCCGCGGCACCGTGGCGGTGCTCGAGCGCAGGCCCTACCGTGGTTTTCGTTTCGGCACCCAGGGTTCCACAAACGCCTCAAATTCGGCCGGCGGAACAGGCGGCATGGGCGGTATGAGCGGAGCGATGGGCGGGGCAATCGGAGCCGGAGGCGCCGGAGGAGCTGGGGGCGGTAATTATGGCGATCTCGTGCGTCCCCGCGAAAATGAAACGCCGCGCTCGAATACTTTGACGATTGTCGACACGCGCACGCAGGTGGATAAAATCCGAGAAACAATCGCCAAACTGGAC
>CAZMMY010000237.1:0-3749 GCA_964567495.1 uncultured bacterium | reverse complement strand
CGTCGAAGGCGCCGCGGGCGCTCTTGTCGCGGACAGGCTTCGCTTTTTCGAGCAGGACGAATTTAACCGCGAGGCCGCGGACCTTCTGGCCCATGAGGCGCAGCTGGGCGGTGCGGAACTTTTCCTGCTGGGCGCGGGAAAGAACTTTCCAGCTTACGGCGTAGAAGACGAAGCTCTTTATCTCGAAAACCTCGAAACGTTCCGCCGCGTCCACGAACAGAAAACCAAAGCCGGCCGCTGGCTCGCGCGCGACCTCGCCGCCGTTCGCGGCAGGATCGAAAAAATATTCCCCCGCGAATTTCTGGAATTCTTCAAGGCCTGGCTTGTTTTCGAAGAGCAGAAGACCGATTTTTCTGTGTTTCTTTCCGGCCTCCGCAAACATGCCCTGAAAAATCTTGATATAGACCTGGAAGACCCGCGCATGCAGCTTGAGTGGCCCATGCTGGTCCGCTACGCGGAGCTGAAAAAGCGCGAACCGGCGCTGGACGAAAAAGCCGCGGCCGCGGAAAGCGCAAAGCTTCTGGCCTGGGCCGGAAAAAACGGTATCGAGAAAGACCTGCTCGAAAGCCTTTTCTCCGAAAAAAGAAACGAAGAGAACCTGCGCCTGTTGTGGGAGCGATTTTACGAAGCCGCTTCTGCTTCCGGTTTTATCTTCGAGGATTATCCCGCGCTTGCGGTCAGCGAAGGTTTTAAGATCCTGCAGGCCGAAATCCAGTTCCCGCAGCTCATGGAAGAAATCGAAAAGTTGCGCGGCATGATCGTCGACAAAGCCGCGGTTACGCCGGGCCAGAAACAGGCCGTTCGCGATTTCCGCCGCCACCTCCTCCTCAAGAGGCTCTTCTCTCTCGAAATGACCCGCGAAGAGTACCTGGAATTGAGCGGGAAGGATGTGCCCGCGCCCCGCGAAATCGCGGGAGCTTACGCGGAAGCCCTGAATTTCTATTCTCTCGCGGCAAAGCGCGACCGCGTTATGACTGAACTTGCCCTCAAACACGGCCTTACGCCGGAAAAGCCCGCGGCCCTGATCATGGGCGGCTTTCATACCGGGGCCGTCTGCGCGCTGCTGCGCGAAAAGGGGATCGGTTACGCGGTGGTCACACCGCACATGACGTCTCTGCCTTCCTCTTCGAAATACATCGACGCTATGACCGGCAAAATCACGCCCGTCGATTTCGCTTCGGTTTCTTCCGTCCGTCAGGCCAGCTGGGCCGCGGAATGGAAATCGCCGCTGCCTCAGGCGGTCCTCGATCAGCGCGCCTATCTGCTCCGCCTGCTCGAATCGTGGGGAGCGCAGCGAGGTGCGAAATGGAAAGCCGCCGGCGAAAAACGCTCGGAAATGCGCGCGGCCGATGACGCCGAACCGGCAGCGGCATGGAGTTATCCCAATCTGGACAAGGTGGGTTACCGGCTGACCGTCCAGGTTGCGGATGAAACCAATATCTTGGTCACAATGGAAAAACTGGATACTGACGGCGTTACCGTCCTGGACACCGCAGGGCCCGTACAGATGCCCGACCGCAACGCGGAATTCCGGGAACTCGTGAGTCTTCTCGATGCCGCACTTGACCCTAGAAGCCTCTGGAGAAAATTTCGCGATGTATTGACGAACGAAGAAAGCGGCGTGCAGATCCGGCACTTTTTTCTGCAGTTTCTGGCCGTTCTTCTGCTGCCGCTTCACATCTTGCCCCCTGTATTTCTTTACAAGCTGCTCAATTTTCTGATTCTGAAGCGGCGGCTTTCCGATTATTTTACGAAGCTCAAGGCCCAGCAGACGGGCGGGACGAAGCGCTCTGAAATGCGCGTCACAAGGCAGTCCATGCTTGACCTGCTGGCGCAGGACGGCGCGGGAACGCCAGTTGAAGAGATGGTCCACGCTTTTCACGCGCAGATTCCTGCCGCTGATCTCCAGCGGTTTGCGACGGCGCTGTCGCAGGCCGAGGGGGCCGGTATCCGTGGTTTGTGGGAAACTCTCCTGGAGATCGCGCCTGTTTTCCTGATGCGCGACATCAAGGAAAAAGGGCGCAACCAGATGGTTTACGGCCATGTTAATGACGTGGTCGGCGCTTCCGAGATTTTTGACCGCTGGGCGCGGGGCGGCATGACGGACGACGAGTTCTTCCATGAGCTGAACGACAACAGGGCCATGAGCTCCAAGAACCCTCTGGACCGTGCCGTGGTCCTGGATTTTGCGCGCCATTATAAGGAAGTGCTGGCCGACAAGCGCTGGCTGACGCTTACTTACCTCGGCATTATTTTTCACGATTACGGCAAGGTCACCAACCTGGGGGATTTCGCTGACGTCAGCGCGCGCTTGACCCGCAGCTTTCTCGACCGCGTGGTCGCTGCCGGCTTTATGACGCAGGCCGAAGCGGATTTTGTCATCGCCATCGCGGAGATGCACAGCGACTTCGGGGTTTTCAATTTCTTCCACGGTTCCCCGGGAAAGATCGTGCGATACATCAAGGACAAAAACCTGGACGCGAGAAAATTCCTGATCTCGTCCATGATCATGTATCTTTCGGACAACGGCGGCGTGTGGCACAAAGCCAAAAACCGCGCAGGCATTCTGTCTCCGGAGCATTTCAAGAACGCGGTCTATCTCCTGGATCTCGAAAAGCTCGAGCGCATGGCCGCGAACTTCGGCGTCAACGGCCTGGCCCGCCGGCACCTGGCGAGGACGGTTGTGACCGATCTGACCCAGTGGGAAACGCCTTTTGTGATCGCGGATGAAAACGCGCGTGTCACCGACCCGCTTTATCATATCCTTCCGGATGCCGTAGAGCAGCTGGCTGCCGCCATCGAGGAAATTCCCGAAGGAAAAGACCGCGACGATTTCTGGGCTTTCCAGGACGTTTTCTTTACCTACAGCGTGTTCAACCTTCGGCTGCTGGCGGGGCGCTCACCCAAAGAACTGGTCAAATTTCTTTATTTCCTTTCCAAGGTCATGGCCATGTATAACGCCTCCAGGAATATTACGACTACCACAGTCAACCGCAAGCCTCTGGCCGGCAAACAGCTCTCCAATCCGGATGTGGTGCGCGGAGACGCCGAATTTCTCAAAGAAGTTTTCGAGCCGCTTTCGATTGCGGACATCAACGCGTTTTTTTCGGAAAAACCTGAGCGCTCACCAGGGGAGATCGATGAAAAATTCCAGATTAAAGTCGAGCCCGGGCCCGACGGTTTCAGCGTGGATTTCGAACTCAGGCGTTCCGAGCTGAGGCTGGCCGGTCTCCCCGTGGCATACAGCAGGGACGAGCTCGAAAACGCCTTCCTTTTGCATTTGAGAGAAAATCCGGCCGTTAATTCCGTCCGCCTTAAAACAGACGGCGGGGGAACTGTGAGCTATTCCGTTCCCGAACGACTGTCGGACGTGCATAGCCAGTTAGCCGGGATCATGGCGCGCGTCTCGGAAGACATGAATGCTCCTTATATTCTCAAATGGCTGGATGGTGGAGTGCTTCAAGCTGCGTCTGCCCGCGGCCAGTGGTGGAGCCGCCTGCCCGCCTTCCTTAAAACTATGGAAAGCAAAATGGAGGGAGATCGGGGCATCGCTGCGGCGGTCCGCCGTGCGGGCCGTTCCGAGGAATTTGCCCAGGCTCTTGAAGAACGTTACCGCGCCAATTATGGGAACCAGAAAAGGACAGCCGCCGATTTCGGTATTGATGCCGGCACTTTGCGTTATCTTGCGGGCGAATTCAAAGTCGATTTCACCAGGATCAAGCCCCGCCGTGGAGACCTTCTTGCCGCCG
>CAZMMY010000236.1:0-3750 GCA_964567495.1 uncultured bacterium | reverse complement strand
GGAAATCTGGCAGGAGCTGGAAATGCTGCCGGGCCTGACTTACTCCCAATACTATCTTTCCAAAGATGTCGAGCAGATCGTCAATTACTACAAGCACCGCGGCTACATGGACGCGCGCGTCGTTCCCGACATCAAGCTTAATCGCGACAACGGCAAAGTCGACATCGCCTACAAAATCGAGGAAGGCGACCTTTACTTTGTGGACAAGGTCATCATCCGCGGCAACACCAAGACCAAGGACATCGTCATCCGCCGTGAGCTGCGTATCCGCCCGGGCGAGAAGTTTGACGGCGAAAAGATCGAGCGTTCCAAAAACAAGCTGACCAATCTCGACTATTTTGAAGATATTACCTATGACACGGAACCCGGCTCGGCCCCGAACCGCAAAGACCTGGTCTTCCGCGTCAAGGAAAAGAGGACCGGCGAACTTTCCTTCGGCGGCGGTTTCAGCTCGGTCGACAGCCTTGTGGGTTTCGGCGAAATCGCCCAGCGCAACTTTGACGCCCTTAACTGGCCGCGTTTTACCGGCGGCGGCCAATCTCTTTCGCTTTCCGCGCGCGTCGGCTCCAATACGCGCCAGTACAACGTCAGTTTTATCGAGCCGTACCTGCTTGGCAGGCCGATCGCATGGGGCACGGACCTTTATAGCACCAAGAATTTCGCCAATGGCGTGGACTTCGATGAAAGAAGGACGGGCGCAGGCACTACTTTCACCAAACAGTTCCGCGACAAGTTCCGTTTCGGCAGCGGTTATACTTTTGAGACCGTAAAGCTGGACGACATATCGGAAGACGCGGGTGATCCTGTGCGCCGCTGGCAGGGTTCGACCCTGGTTTCCAAATGGCGCGCGCTGATCTTCTCGTTCGACACGCGCGACAACATTATTAACCCCACGAAGGGCACACTTGTGACATTTAACGGCGATCTGGCAGGCACGTTCTTCGGCGGCGAAGCCGATTATTACATGCTGCAGACCAGCGCCACCAAGTACGTTACATTTTTCAAGAAGCACCTCCTTGAAGCCAAGGTCCGGCTCGGTACGGCGCAGGACATGGGCGACTCGGACGAGGTTCCCATTTTCGACCGTTTCTACGCGGGCGGCCTTGGCACGGTCCGCGGCTTCAACTATAAACGCGTCGGCCCCAAAGATGCGGGTGACGCCATCGGCGGCCAGAGCATTGTGGTCGGCAACCTTGAATATACCGTGCCCTTCCCGCGTCTTGAGGCTTTCAAGGGCGCGATCTTTATCGACGCGGCCAACGTGGACCCCGATTCTTACCGTGTCGGTTTCGGCGATTTCTCGATGTCGACCGGCCCTGGCATCAAAATCAAGACCCCGCTTGGCCCGGTTGCGTTTTACTATGGTTTCCCGATTGCTAACAGGGACACCAAGAACAAGAATGGTCGGTTCGAATTCAGTTTGAGCCGCGGTTTCTAGTTTTAAATCACATCAATTAAAGGGAGGAAGTACAATGAAGAAGGTTTTCGGAGTTTCTGTTCTTTTCGCAATCATCCTGGGTTTTGCCGCTTCGGCGTTCGCCGAAATGGAGAAGGTCGGCTACGTTGACGTGGCCAAGGTTTTCGATTCCTATCTCAAGACCAAAGACAATGACCGGGTGCTTCAGCAGGCCGGTAAAAAGAAGGAAGAGGAACGCGACAGCCTGGTAAAAGACATCCGCGCCGCAAAGGATGAGCTCGCGCTTCTGAACGACGACGCCAAAGCAAAGAAGCAGGAAAGCCTTGCGCTGAAAGTTAAAGACCTCGAAAATTTCGACGTCAATACGCGCAAGACCCTGGGTGAACAGCGTAACAAAGTCGTCCGTGAGATATTCAAGGACATCGACGCCGCTATCCAGAAGTACGGCACCACCAATCAGCTGGACATGATCTTCAATGAAAGGGCTCTTCTGTTCCACTCCGCCAAGATGGACGGCACTCAGGCCGTTATCGACGCTCTGAACAAGGAGTACAGCGGCAAGAAGAAGTAATGCAGCAGAAGACACTCAACCAATCAGTTTTTCTGGAAGGGCAGGGGCTCCACACCGGAGTCCGGGTGAAGCTGAACATTCACCCCGCGCCTGAAAACACGGGCATTCAGTTCTGCCGCGTCGACCTTGATCCGCAGCTTAAAGTCCGGGCCTCTGTCGAAAATGTCCGCTCTGACGAAGCGCGCCAAACCGCGCTGGTCGTGGGCAAGGGCCTCGTACGCACGATCGAGCACCTTATGGCCGCGTTTCATGGCCTGGGGATTGACAATGCGCTGATTGAAATCGACGCCGAAGAGCTTCCGGCCATGGACGGCAGCTCCCGCGAATACGTGGAAGCTTTCCAGCGCGCGGGCCTGGTGGACCAGGCTGCGGTGCGTAAGTGGATCGAGGTCACGGAGCCGGTGTTCGTGGACAAGGGGGACCAGTCGCTTTTGATCCTCCCGTCGCCGAACCTGGTGATTTCCTATACCCTCAGTTACCGGCACAAGGACCTGAAGGACCAGTTCCTGAGCCTGACCGTTGTGCCTGAGATTTTCGAGCGTGAACTGGCGCCGGCCCGCACATTCTGTTTAAAAGAAGAAGCGCAGTATCTTCTGGCGCAGGGGTTCGGCAAGGGTGCGAATCCCAAGAACACCCTTGTTTTCGAAAACAACCTGCCGGTCGAAAACAGCCTTCGATATGAGAATGAGGCCTGCCGGCACAAAATCGTCGACCTGCTGGGCGACCTGTTCCTCGCCGGCGGTTTTATCAAGGGCCATGTTATCGCGGCGCGCAGCGGGCATGGCCTCAACCTTGAATTTGTGAGGAAACTTGTCATGTCAAACCAAGGCCAGGAAATTCCGTCCGGTTCGTCGCTGAATGTCGACCAGATCCAGAAAATTCTCCCGCACCGCTACCCGTTCCTTTTTGTCGACCGGATCGAAAATTTCGAACCTGGGAAAAAAGCCACGGGTTTCAAGCAGGTTTCCATCAATGATTATTTTTTTCAGGGACATTTTCCGGGCCATCCCGTGATGCCGGGTGTCCTGATCATCGAGGCCATGGCCCAGGTGGGCGGTGTCATCATGCTTTCCAAGCCCGAGAACCGCGGCAAGATCGCTTATTTCATGAGCATCGACTCCGCGAAGTTCCGGCAGCCGGTTATGCCCGGCGACGTCCTGCGAATGGAAGTCGAAGTGCAGAAAATCCGCGCCAAGACCGGGCAATGCCTCGGCATGGCGTACGTGGGGGATAAATTAGTATGCGAAGCGGAAGTGAAGTTCGCAGTAGTGGACAAGTGATCATCCATCCTACGGCCATCGTCCACCCGGACGCTGAACTGGCCGAAGGAGTGGAAGTCGGGCCGTTTTCCATTATCGAGGGAACGGTCAAGGTCGGCCCGCGCACCCGCATCGGCGCGCGCGTCTCGATCGAGGGTTATACCATCATCGGCGCCGACAACGAGATTTTCACGGGCGCTGTGGTCGGCAGCCGCACCCAGGACAAAAAGTTTAAGGGCGGCATGAGCTACCTCAGGATCGGCGACCGCAACAAGATCCGCGAGTATGTCACTCTCAACCCCGGCACTAAAGAGGGGACCGAGACTTCCATCGGCAATGACAACCTGCTCATGGCCTATTCGCATGTGGCCCATGACTGCATTATCAAGAACAGTACCATCCTGGCCAACAGCGCCACGCTGGCCGGCCACGTTGTCCTGGAGGACCGCGCTATTATCGGCGGCCTTTCCGCCATTCATCAGTTTGTGCGGATCGGCACCCTG
>CAZMMY010000235.1:2684-3756 GCA_964567495.1 uncultured bacterium | reverse complement strand
TTCCAGGTTGACCTGGTGGACAATGCCGGTACCCGGAGGCACGGCGCGGAAATTATTCAAGGCCTGCTGGCCCCAGCGAAGGAACTGATAACGTTCCAGGTTGCGCGAGAATTCCAGGTCCACATTTTCCTGGAAAGCCGCGGGCGAACCAAATGCGTCGACCTGGACCGAGTGGTCGATCACGAGGTCGACGGGTTGAAGCGGGTTGATCTTTTTAGGGTCCTTCCCCATCTTGACCATCTGGTCGCGCATCGCGGCCAGGTCAACCACGCAGGGAACACCGGTGAAATCCTGCAGGATCACGCGCGCGGGAGTGAACGCGATTTCCTTGTCCGACTTTTCCTTATGGCTCCAGCGGGCGAGCGCCTCGATATCTTCACGCCGCACGGCCTTGTTGTCTTCGGTGCGCAGAAGGTTTTCGAGAAGAATGCGTATGGAAAACGGCAGGCGCGAAATGTCAAAGCCGGCTTTCTGAAGAGCGTCCAGCCTCCAGACAGAGTAGGTCTTATTTCCGGACTTTAATTGCGCGCGAGATTTAAAGCTGTCCACGGCTTACTTGGCGACCAGGGTGACTTTGTCGCAGTTTTCGCGGACGTGCTGGGCGGAGGTCGCCAGCTCCTGCTTCTGCTTGTCGGTCAGGGGCAGCTCCACGATCTCCGTGATGCCCTTCCGGCCAAGCTTGGCCGGAACGCCGCAGTAAACGTCTTTAAGGCCGTATTGGCCGGTCAGCCACACACAGCTCGCGATGGTCTCGTTTTTGTCTTCAAGAATCGAACGGACCATGCGCACGACCGAGGCGGAAGGCGCATAATATGCGCTGCCGGTCTTGAGATACTTCACGATCTCGGCGCCGCCGTCGCGGGCGCGCTGGTTGATCGCTTCGATCTTGTCGGCCGGGAGCAGTTCCGTGATGGACGTGCCTTTCACCTTGGTATGCTGCGGGACCGGGACCATTTCGTCGCCGTGGCCGCCGAGAACCATGGCATGCACATCGGAAGGATTCACATTAAGCGCTTCGGCGATGAAATACGCCATGCGCGCAGAATCCAGTTCGCCCGCCATACCGAACACG
>CAZMMY010000235.1:0-2674 GCA_964567495.1 uncultured bacterium | reverse complement strand
CACGCGGCTCGAAGGAAGGCCGGATTTTTTCCAGGCCAGATAAGTCATAACGTCCAGCGGGTTCGAAACAATCACAAAAACCGCATTGGGGGAATATTTCACAGCCTGCTCGACCACGCCGCCCACAATGCCGGCGTTAGTGTTCACAAGGTCGTCGCGGCTCATGCCCGGCTTGCGGGCAATGCCCGCGGTCACGACGACGACGTCGGAGTTGGCGGTGTCCGCGTAATTATTAGTGCCGGTAATTTTGGTTTTAAAACCCTCGACCGGCGCGGATTCCATCATGTCGAGCGCCTTGCCCTGGGGCATGCCTTCGACGATATCGATCAGGACAACGTCCGCGATTTCTTTTTCAACGATGCGCTGGGCCGTGGTCGCCCCCACAAAACCTGCGCCTACAACGGTGACTTTAGGCTTGCTCATAAAAAAACTCCTGTCTAGCGGGCCGCTGCGGCCGCGCCCTGTTTTACTTTTTTAATAATCGCTTCGCCCATCTCTCGTGTGCCCACGGCGGACGGGTCGTCTTTCGACTGTTTCAGATCGTAGGTCACGTCTTTACCTTCGCGGATAACGTCGGCCACGGCCTGTTCGAGACGCTTGGACGCCTCCGTTTCCCCGAGATAATCCAGCATCAGAACGCCGGAGAGGATGACCGCGGTCGGATTGACCTTGTTCAGGCCCTTGTACTTCGGAGCCGAGCCGTGCGTGGCTTCGAAGAGGGCGTAACCCTCGCCGATATTGGCGCCGGGCGCGATGCCCAGGCCGCCGATGAGGCCGGCGCACAGGTCCGAAAGGACGTCTCCGTACAGGTTCGGAAGGACCAGGATGTCGTACTGCTCCGGGAACTGGACCAGCTGCATGGACATGTTGTCCACGATGCGGTCTTCGAACTGGATGTCCGGGTATTTCTTGGCGACTTCGCGGCCGACTTCGAGGAAAAGGCCGTCGGAGAATTTCATGATATTGGCTTTGTGCACGGCCGTGATCTTCTTACGCTTGTACTTGCGCGCATATTCAAACGCGGCGCGAAAGATGCGCTCGCTGCCGAATACAGAGATAGGCTTGATCGAGATGCCGGAATCCTGGCGGATCTCGCGTTTGGAAAGTTTTTTGATGTCCTGGATCAGTTCGAGCGCTTCGGGAGTGCCCTTCTGGAACTCGATGCCCGCGTAAAGGTCTTCGGTGTTTTCGCGGAAAATCACGAGGTCAATGTTCTTGTAGCGTGAGCGCACACCTTCGTAGGACTTGCAGGGCCGGATACAGGCGTAAAGGTCGAGCTCTTTGCGGAGCGCCACGTTGACGGAGCGGAAACCCGTGCCGACCGGCGTGGTGATAGGCGACTTGATCGCGACTTTATTTTTACGGATGGATTCGAGGACGCTGTCGGGAAGCGGCGTGCCCGCGGTCTTCATGATGTCCACGCCCGCGTGCTGGATGTCCCACTCAATCTTGACGCCGGTGGATTCAATACAGGCCTTGGCGACGTCCGCGATTTCGGGGCCGATGCCGTCCCCGGGGATAAGGGTAATTTTATAAGCCATGCGAAAACCTCCTCAAGACGGGTTCCTTGGAGCGATCACGGAGGGAACTTGCCGCTTGTTTCTCAATTACGTTTATGCTAGAAAGTGGCTTCGCAAATCGAAACCACGTCTTAATAAAGAGAGCGGTATTTTATATGAATCATCCCAAAATTAAAAGCACCCTGTTAAAGGCCCTGGACCGCGCCGGCAAGGTCCTCAAAAGCTCGATCAACGCCAAAAAGAAGATCGAAAAGAAGAGCGAACTCAGCCTGGTCACGCAGATCGACAAGAAATGCGAGAAAATCATCGTCCAGACCATCCGCCAGGCTTTTCCGGACCATGCCCTTCTGACCGAAGAGTCCCCTCCCATGGCCGGCAAGGGCTCCCGCTGGATCATCGACCCGCTAGACGGCACCACCAACTTCGCGCACAGCTACCCCGTAGCCGTGGTTTCCATCGGTTACGAGGAAAATGGCGTCCTGACGGCGGGCGGCGTCTACGACCCGTTCCGCGAAGAGCTGTTCCTGGCTTTCAAAGGCAAGGGCGCGACCCTGAACGGCAAAAAAATCAAGGTCTCGCCCACTCCGGGCCTGAACGATTCCCTGCTCTGCACCGGTTTTCCTTACGACCGGCGCGAAAAAATTGACGACTACCTGCCTATCTTCCGCGCCTTTACAATGAAGGTGCAGGGCATCCGCCGCAGCGGCGCAGCCGCGCTTGATATCTGCTACGTGGCATGCGGCAGGTTCGACGGCTTCTGGGAACTGAAACTGCAGCCTTGGGACAAGGCCGCGGCCATGGTCATACTGGAAGAAGCGGGCGGGAAGCTGACGGATTTCTCCGGAAACAAGCTGACTCTCGATTCCATCCAGAACGCGGTCTCGAATTCCCGCATCCATAAGGAAATGCTGCAGGTGCTGAAGCCCTTTCGTAAAACCGGGCTTTAATCCGGCAGGTATTTCGAAACGAATTCACAGGGTTTTTCCCAGTAGTCGTCCCCCGCCTGGTTTGGAAGGTCGTTGTGACTTCCGCCGGGAATCGTAAAAAGCCCTTTCGGCTCAGGCGCCAGGTCCAGCAGGTCTCCTGACATCTCATAATGGCATATCTCGTCCTGTGTGCCGTGAAGAATGAAAACCGGCGACTTCAATTTTCCC
>CAZMMY010000234.1:0-3777 GCA_964567495.1 uncultured bacterium | reverse complement strand
TTTCAAGGAAGTCAAAGAAGGCGTGGAGGTTTCACTGAAAGTATGGGGCCTGTCGCCAGGTGTCCACGCCACGCATATTCATGAAGAGGGTGTCTGCGCTCCGCCGGATTTCAAGTCCGCCAAGGGCCACTTCAATCCCGAACTTAAAAAACACGGCAAGGACAATCCTGAAGGCTACCATGCCGGCGACCTCCCTAATATCGCGGTGGCCGGAAATGGTAAGGGCAGTGTAAATTTTGTTACACCCGACCTTTCCTTTAAAGGCGACAATTCCATTCTGAAAAAAGGCGGGACCGCTGTAATTGTGCATGCGGGCCCGGATGATAATGTGACGGATCCTGCTGGAAACGCAGGGGATAGAGTCGCCTGCGGTATCATTAAGGCCTAGGCGTTATAGGACCCAAATATTTTCAATCCATCCCGCGTCCAAGCCCGTAATGATAGAAACTGGCGGTTAAAGTCTGACAAGTTAGTTGCCGTATCACCGTTTTGTCTGTATACACCTTTACCAAAGGAGATACCATGAAGAGGCTGCACCTTTTCGTAATCGTTTTTCTTCTCGGCCTTTCCGGCACCGCGCTTGCGGACACGTACAAAGTCGACGTGGACCACAGCTCGATCAATTTTAAAGTCAGGCACCTCCTTTCCAACACCCAGGGCCAGTTCAAGCAGTTTGAAGGCTCTTTCGATTATGATCCTGCGGCTCCCGAAACTTCCAAAGCCGAAGTTACCGCGCAGGTCGAGAGCATCGACACCAACGTTCCCGAGCGCGACAAACACTTGAAGACCCCGGATTTTTTTGATGCAGCGAAATATCCCGTGATTACTTTCAAGAGCACCAAGTTCACGCCTGCCGGTGAAGGCAAAGCCAAGCTCGAAGGCCTCCTGAACATGCACGGCGTTGAAAAGCCCGTGACCTTTGACGTAGAGATCCATGGCGTGGCTAACGACGCGTGGGGCAATGTCCGTTCCGCATTTACCGCGACCGGCGCGGTGAACCGCAAAGATTTCGGAATTACCTGGAACAAGACGCTCGACAACGGCGGCGTTATGGTGGGTGAGGAAGTCAAGATCACCATTGAGGTCGAAGGCATCAAGCAGTAGCAATCCGTTTTCTTTTTCCGGCCGTAGTCTCTTTCAACGAGTCATAAAAAGTGGCAGTAAACAAAACAACAACAGGAGGAAGTACAAAATGGAAAAGAAGAATCGTAAGAAGCTTGTTGCTGCGTCTGTGGCGGGTCTTTTGGCGGTTGCCGGTGCCATGATTACGGGCACCAGCGCGTTCGCCGAAGGCGTCGCCTGCTACGGCGTCAATGCCTGCAAAGGCCAGGGCGCTTGCGGCGGCAAGAACAATTCCTGCGCGGGCAAAAACGCCTGCAAAGGACAGGGTTTCATCAACGTGGACAACAATGAAGCTTGCTCCACGCTGAAGGGCACTCTGACTCCTGCTGTTTAATTACCTGCAGGTTTGAAAGGGTAGTGAGGGTAGTGGCTTCGAACTTTATTAAGACAAAAAGTTTAGGCTGTGGAGTAGGATTGCGAAGCCAGCATTTTCCGGTCATCACCAATGACTGGCCGAAAATGGAGTGGTTCGAAGCAATCTCTGAAAACTTCATGGATTCCGGCGGAAGGCCGGTTCAGATTTTAGAAAAAGTTCGGAGCCACTACCCGATCGCCCTGCACGGCACGTCTCTCTCCATCGGTTCCATCGATCCGCTCCGCCCCCAATATTTAGAGCGCTGGAAAGCCCTGGTCGACCGCATCGACCCATTTATTGTTTCCGACCACCTGTGCTGGAGTTCGGTCGACGGCGAAGAGCTCCACGACCTTCTGCCGCTTCCATTCACGGAAGAATCGATCAAGCACATCGTGGATAAAGTCACAAAGGCGCAGGATTATCTGGGCCGCGCCATCCTTCTCGAAAATGTTTCTTCCTATGTGACCTACAGGCATTCCGCAATTCCTGAGTGGGAATTCCTGCGTGAGGTCGCGAAACGCTCCGGCTGCGGCATTCTGCTAGACCTGAACAATATCTATGTCAACGCGCAGAACCATGGTTTTGACGCGAAGGAGTATATCCGCAACATTCCGGCCGAAAAAGTGGGGCAGTTCCATCTTGCCGGGCATACCAACATGGGAAAGTATCTTTTCGATACGCACACCGGTCTGATCATCGACAAGGTCTGGGAACTTTACGAATACGCGCTTTCCCATTTTGGCCAGGTTTCGACTCTGATCGAGTGGGATGAAGAGATTCCTGAATTTCCGGTGTTGGCGGAGGAGGCGGAGCGCGCGCGGAAAATCCATTCGAAGTTCGCCGCCGGGCCTACGGCCAAGGCCGAGCTCCGTGCGGCGGAGAAAAAAAATGAACATGGTCTGCCGCTTGCAGAAATCGAGCGCCGTATGAAAACCTGGATCCAGCCGGGTAAAGAACAGAAGGCTTTTGCGCTCAACCCGCAGGGCGGCGACCCGGGCGAGGACAGGCTTTCGGTTTATTCCGGCGGCTATACGGCGCGGATGCATGAATCCATGACCGAAGCGTATGAAGCTGTGAAGAAAGTCCTGGGCCGCCCTGATTTCTGGCAGCTGGCCCAGGATTACGCCGCCAAGTTTCCTTCGAGACACTATAACCTGAATTATGCGGGCCGTTTTCTCCCTGAATTCCTTAAAACAGACGAGCGGCTCAAAAAAATTCCATTTCTTGAGGATCTTGCCCGCTTGGAATGGAAAATCATGGAAGCTTTTCACGCGTTCGACACGCAGGCGGTTACACCTTCGGAGTTCGCCGCCGTGCCGCTGGAAGACTGGGAGCAAGCAAAACTTTTCTTTCAGCCGTCGGTTTCGATCGAAAAATCCGAATGGCCGGTTCTTGACATATGGAAGACACGAAGGGAAGACGTGGAACTGCCTGCGAAAGTAAAGAAGGCGCCGCAGCAGGTCCTGGTGTTTCGCATAGGGACGGAAGTCCACGCAAAAGCGATCGATGCGAAGCATTACGCTTTTATGCAGGCCCTGCTTTCCGGTGAAAGGCTTTCGGATGCGCTGGGCAAGGCCGGGCTCCATCCTGAAGAAGCCCAGAAGCCCCAGGAATGGTTTCAGCTTTTTACTGCCGCCGGTATGATTGCGCGCTTCGAGTTTGCCAAGAAGAGCAAGCCCGCCGCCCGCCGGTCCCGCTAGACAATTCTTTTGACATTTAAAACCTCATCGTTAAGATAATCGCATGAGCCAGGCTTCAGCAGGTTTCGGCCCGTACGAGAACATCGGAATTGAAAGCCGCAAGCTGGGCATGTGGCTTTTTCTCGCCTCTGAAGTCATGTTTTTCACCGGGCTTATCGGCGCATATATCGTTATACGGCAGACCGTCCCCGACTGGCCAGTTCCTAGCACCGTCCTCAACATTCCGCTTACCGCATTCAATACGTTTCTTCTTATATGTTCGAGCGCGACGCTTGTTAAAGGCCTTGCTGCCGCGCAGGACGGCGATCAGGAAGGCCTGCAGGTCGGACTTCTTCTGACCGTAATCCTGGGCGCGCTTTTCCTGGCGATCCAGGCGCATGAATACCAAGAGTTGATTCATGAAAAGCATTTCACCCCTTCGACCAGCTTGTTCGGAGCTTGCTTTTTTACCATGACCGGGTTTCACGGCATGCACGTGTTTGTGGGGGTTCTGTGCCTGATCTACACATTTATTAAATCCCTGAAAGGCGCCTATTCCGCTTCTGAGTACCGGGGAATTGAAGTTGTCTGGCTTTATTGTCACTTCGTCGATCTTGTCTG
>CAZMMY010000233.1:0-3800 GCA_964567495.1 uncultured bacterium | reverse complement strand
GGCTGCAAGGCCGAAAGAACGCTGGCTTCGGCGCCCGATTCGAGGTGCTTCGCAATAAACGCTTTCAGCGTCTCGTAAGTCAAGAGCGGCATGTCGCCGGGCCAGATCAGAATGTCGCCCTTGTAGCCCGCGAACTGGCGCCGGGCCATTTCAACGGCGTGGCCCGTCCCTTTTTGTTCCCGCTGCCAGACGGCGGAAGATTTCCGCGCGCCGTTTTTCAGGAATGAGCAGACCTGATCGCCGCCCGCGCCAACCACAACCGCAGGGGCCTGTACGCCGAGCCTTCCGAGCGTTTCAAGAACGTAATCGAGAAGCGGCCGGCTGAAAATTTCATGCAGCACTTTCGGCAGGGCGGAACGCATGCGCGTTCCCTTGCCCGCGGCCAGCACCAGCGCCTTCACAGCGCTAGCCCTTGATGCCCGTGAGCTTGATGCCTTCGACGAAAAACCGCTGGTTGAACATAAAAACAACCAAAATCGGGAAAATCATCATAATCGACGCGGCCATAAGCAGCGTCCAGTCCGTGTTGTGCAGACTCTGGAAATAGGCCAGGCCGACCGGCAGCGTATACTTCGACTGCGTGTTGATCACGATAAGAGGCCACATGAGAGTCATCCACGAGCCCATGAACGTAAAAGTCGTAAGCGTCGCAAGCGCGGGCTTCGACAGCGGAAGAATGATCTTCCAGAAAATTCCAAGATAAGAGCAGCCGTCAATCTTGGCCGCGTCCTCGAGCTCTTTCGGGAGCGTCAGAAAAAACTGCCTCAGCATGAACGTGCCGTAGGCCGAGAAAATGCCCGGCAGGATCAGCGCCTTATAGCTGTCGATCCAGCCCATTTTACGAAGCAGGATGAACACCGGGATCATGGTCACGGCGCCCGGCACCATCATGGTCGCCAGGTAACCGAAGAAAATCTTTTCACGGCCAGGGAACTTCAGGCGCGCGAACGCGTAAGCTGCCATGGCACTGGTGGCTACCTGGCCCAACGTCACAGCAGCAGTCACGAAAATCGAGTTCAGGTAGAAACGCGCGAACGGCACCACCTGCCAGGACTTGATGTAGTTCTGCCACACGAACGACATGGGCAGCCATTCTTCCCACCAATGCTTGCTGAACGAAAAAACCTGGCCCGGCGACTTCAAAGAAGTCGACAGCATCCACAGGAACGGCGCGACCATCGAGACGGCGCCGAGAGACAAGAGAACGTAAGACCAGAATTTCCGCACCGCGGTGCGGATCGCCTGGGCGCGCTTGATGCTCTCGATCGACTCTCCGGTTTTGGCGGTCGACGGAGTGCGGAGGTGCTCGGGCACTGGCCGACGCTGCGCGATGGGGGTTTCTGCAGGGTTTGCCATTTTAATAGTAGTGAACCGTCTTGCCGAAGAAACGCCACTGAAACAGCGTGAAAATGAACACGATGATAAAGAGCACCCACGCAATCGAGGCGGCGTAACCCATGTTCTGCCACTGGAACGCGTTGTTATAAAGATAGTAAATCAGGCTGGTGGTCGAGCCGTTGGGCCCGCCGCCGGTCATAATATAGGCCGGTTCGAAACCCGCCTGGAAACCGCCGATAACGCTCATGATGGCGATGAAAAAAGTCGTGGGCGAAATCTGCGGCCAGGTCACGGCCCAGAACTTCTGCCACGGGTTCGCGCCGTCGACTTCTGCGGCGTCATAAAGGTCGCGAGGCACGCCCTGCAGAGCCGCGAGATAAAGGATCATGTTGTAGCCGCCCACCGACTGCCATACGCCCATAATGATCAGAGCGGGCTTGGCCCAGTTTTCGTCCGTCAGCCACTGCGGGCCGCGGAGCGTCAGGCCCGCAATCTCGCCGAACTTCGCGATACCGGCATTAAGCAGGCCGAACTCAGGGTTGTAGATCAGACGCCACAGCATGTAGATCGCGACGCCGGAGCAAAGAGTCGGCAGAAAGTAAACCGTGCGGAAAAACAGGATGCCTTTCAGCTTCTGGTTCATGGCCAGCGCCAGGAGAAGCGAGCCGCCCATCGAAAGAGGAATGCTCAGCATCAGATAAATCGTGTTCCAGGTGTACTTCCAGAAAAACGGGTCGTTGAACAGGTTCGTAAAATTCTTCAGGCCCACGAATTTCGGGGGCGAGAGCAGGTCCCACTGCAAGAAGCTCAGGACCAGCGACGCAATGACAGGAATCAGGGTAAAAATCAGGAACCCGACAAAGTTCGGCAGCAGGAATGCGTAACCCGTGAGGGCTTCTTTCCCCGAATTGGTGTTCAGCTTAATCATGCCGACTTCATCCATTCCCCGCTGCGGACGAGCAGCGGCGTATGTTTACCTTCGACCACTTCACGCGAGATGATACATTCGGTCACGTTGGTCTCGGACGGCAGATCGTACATGGCGTCCAGCATCAGGGTCTCGAGGATGGAACGGAGCGCACGGGCGCCCGTGCCCTTCCTGATCGCTTTCTTTGCGATCTCTTCGAGCGCGTCCGGGGTAAACGTCAGCTTCACGCCTTCCATCCGGAAAAGTTCTTCGTATTGTTTAATCAGCGCGTTCTTCGGTTCCTTCAGGACGCGGATCAGGTCTTCTTCGCTCAGCGCATGCAGCGCGCCGGTCACGGCGAAACGGCCGATGAATTCGGGGATAAAGCCGAATTTCATCAGGTCTTCGGTTTCGACCAGCTCAAGCAGGTGGCCGGCCGGTTTCTGCTGCGATTCCTGCGCAGCGGCCGCGGCGCCGAAGCCCATGGACTTGTTCGACAGTCTGCGCTCCACGATCTTTTCGAGATTCGAGAACATGCCGCCGCAGATAAAAAGGATGTTTTTCGTGTTCACCTGGATATATTCCTGCTGGGGATGCTTGCGCCCGCCCTGCGGAGGAACGTTGGCCGTGGTGCCTTCAAGAATTTTCAAAAGGGCCTGCTGCACACCCTCGCCCGAAACGTCGCGCGTGATCGAAACATTTTCCGACGTGCGCGCGATCTTGTCGATTTCATCGATGTAAATAATGCCCAGCTCGGCGCGCTTGACGTCGAAGTTTGCGGCCTGCAGAAGGCGGAGGAGGACGTTTTCCACGTCTTCGCCGACGTAGCCCGCCTCGGTCAGCGCGGTCGCGTCCGCAATCGCGAACGGAACGTCCAGCAGCTGCGCCATGGTGCGGGCGAAAAGGGTCTTGCCGGAGCCTGTGGGCCCCATCAGGAGAATGTTGCTCTTCTCCAGCTCGATATCTTCGTTCTTGCGGTTCTTGATCCGCTTGTAGTGGTTGTGCACGCTGACCGACAGCTGCTTCTTGGCTTTTTCCTGGCCGATGATGTACTGGTCCAGCTTGGCCTTGATCTCACGCGGCTTGGGAATGGCGAGGCCTTCGGAAACTTCATACTGCTTCACAATGCCGGGCGCGTCCTTGCTCAGGATGTCGCCGCAGATGCGGATGCAGATGTCGCAGATGTAAACGCCGGGACCCGCGAAAATCTTGCGGACTTCCTTGCGCTTGTCCCTGCCGCAGAATGAACAACGTTCCGAAACCATTTACGCTCCCTTAAGCCCTGTGATGATAAAAAAAATCCCGACAGCGACCGGCACGACCGTGTATCCGATCACGTGCACGATCACACCCGCTTTTTCGCCATACGCTTTTTTCATCGCTTCAAGCTTGGCGAATTTTTCGGGGTGTTTTGCCCTGATAAAAACCGTAAAAAGCCCGTACCCCAGCGCGGCTGACCCGACTGCGACCTTAACAAGGTCCATTAGAGTTTCCTTCCGCCGTCAGCTGTTAAGCTGCCCGGCCTGGACTCGAACCAGGAATCATGCCTCCAAAG
>CAZMMY010000232.1:0-3808 GCA_964567495.1 uncultured bacterium | reverse complement strand
ACCTCGATCTCGGCCATTACGAGCGGTTCACCAGCCTGGCTGCAGGCAAGGTCAACAGCGTGACCACGGGCCAGATTTACAACGAAATCATCGGTAAGGAGCGCCGCGGCGAATTCCTGGGCGCGACCGTGCAGGTTGTGCCGCACGTGACCGACGCCATCAAATCGCGCATCCGCGAAGTTTCGAAAAACAAGCGCTACGACGTCGTCATCACCGAAATCGGCGGCACGGTCGGCGACATCGAGTCGCTCCCGTTTCTCGAGGCTGTGCGCCAGTTCCGCCATGAAGTCGGCCGCGAGAACGCTATCTTCGTGCATCTGACTCTCGTGCCGTTCATCAAGGCCGCGGGCGAACTCAAAACCAAGCCGACCCAGCATAGCGTGGGCACGCTGCGCCAGATTGGTATTCAGCCGGATATCCTGCTCTGCCGCACCGAAAAGAAGATCTCCAAGAACCTGAAGGGCAAGATCGCGCTTTTCTGCGACGTCGAAGAAAGCGCTGTGATCGAGGCTCGCGACGTGCGCACGATTTACGAAGTGCCGCTGATGTTCAAGGAACAGAAGCTTGACGAGGTCGTCTGCCGCTACCTGCGCATCGAATACAAGGCGGGCAGCCTGCATACCTGGGAAAAGGAAGTTGTGCAGAAGGCCCTGAACCCCAAACATTCCGTGAAGATCGCGGTTGTCGGCAAGTATGTCGACCTGCAGGACGCCTATAAATCCATTTACGAATCGCTGAAGCACGGCGGCATCGCCAACGACAGCGCGGTCATCATCAAGAAAATCGATTCCGAGAAGGTCCTGAAGAGCAACTGCGAATCGATCTTCAAGGGCGTCGGCGGCATCCTGGTTCCGGGCGGCTTCGGATCGCGCGGCGTGGAAGGCAAGCTGACCGCGATCCAGTACGCGCGGGAAAATAAAATTCCGTTCTTCGGCATCTGCCTCGGCATGCAGTGCGCCACGATTGAGTTCGCGCGCAACGTGCTGGGCTGGAAAAACGCCCATTCGACCGAGTTCAACAAAAAGACCTCCCATCCCGTGATCAGCCTGCTCGACGACCAGCAGAGCGTTGTCGATATGGGCGGCACTATGCGCCTGGGCGCGCTTCCGTGCCACATCAAGAAAGACAGCCGCGCACACAAAGCTTACCGCAGCGACGAAGTTATGGAGCGCCACCGCCACCGCTACGAATTCAACAATGAATACCGTGAAGATTTCCAGAAGAAGGGTTTCAGGATCTCCGGCATGTCGCCCGGCGGCAAGCTGGTCGAGATGATTGAGATTGAAGACCACCCGTGGTTCGTGGCCAGCCAGTTTCATCCTGAGTTCAAGTCCAAGCCGGACAAGGCCCATCCGCTGTTCCGCGAGTTTGTGAAACATGCGCTCGAGTACGCCGACGAAATGGGCTATTCGGTCGAGCCGAGCACTAACGGCCACAGCCCGGCGGAAGAACCCGCGCTTGAGAAGGTCGAGGAATAAACCATGTCCGTCCGCACTGTTTCGGCCGGTTCTGTCGTCTTCGGCGAACCCCAGAAGCTCGTCCTGATCGGCGGGCCCTGCGTCATTGAAAGCGAACAGAGCGTTTTCCGCCATGCGGAGAAAATTTCTGCGATCGCGCGCGAATTGAACGTGCCCTATGTTTTCAAAGCCAGCTATGACAAGGCCAACCGTTCTTCCGGAAAATCGTTCCGTGGTCCCGGCCAGAAGAAAGGCCTCGAGATCCTGGCGAAGGTAAAAAAAGAATTCAACGTTCCCGTGATCAGCGACGTGCATTCTGAAGAACAGATCAAGCCCGCTGCCGAAGTGCTGGACATCCTGCAGATTCCAGCGTTCCTGTGCCGCCAGACCGATATGCTGGTCGCAGCTGCCAAGACCGGGAAAATTGTGAACGTGAAGAAAGGGCAGTTCCTTTCTCCATGGGACGCCAGGAACATTGTCGACAAGCTTGAGGAAGTCGGCTGTCAGAAGATCCTGCTTACAGAGCGCGGCGCTTCGTTCGGCTATAACAACCTGGTCAGCGATTTCCGCGCCATTCCGATCATGCGTAATTTTGGCTACCCGGTCGTTTTCGATGCCACGCATTCCGTGCAGATTCCGGGCGGCAAGGGCACGGCCTCGGGCGGCATGGCTGAGTTTATCCCCACACTTGCGCGCTGCGCTGTAGTTGCGGGAGCCGACGCCCTGTTCATGGAAATCCACGAGAACCCGGCCGAAGCGCTTTCCGACGGGCCTAACAATCTGGCTCTCGACAAGCTGAAGCCTCTTCTCGAAGTTTTGCTCGAACTCAAAAAAGTCGTCTCCGAGGACAAGGCGCTGGCATGAAATCCGGCGTTCTGAAGACCGCAAAGGAGATCTTTGAAATCGAGGCGAAGGCCATTCGCGGGATGGTCCGCCTGCTTGACCGTAATTTCGAAAAAGCGGTCGAGGCCATGGCCAGATGCGAAGGCCGCGTCATCATTACGGGTATGGGTAAGCCGGGTTTCATCGGCCGCAAAATCGCAGCCACACTGGCTTCCACGGGCACGCCCAGCTTTTTCGTGCATCCGGCAGAGGCTGTGCACGGCGACTTGGGCATGATCACCGACAGCGACGTCTTGATCGCCATTTCGCAGAGCGGCGAGACGGAAGAGATTGTGCGCATGATTTCCACGGTCAAGAAAATCGGCGCGCTGCTGATCGGCATGACCAGCAGCCCGCAGTCTGCGCTGGCCAAAAATTCGGACATCGTTTTGAACCTTGGCGTGACCCGCGAAGCGTGTCCGCTGAATCTGGCGCCTTCAGCCTCGACCACGGCCGCGCTGGCCATGGGCGACGCGCTGGCCCTGTCGCTTTTGAAGAGAAAAGGTTTTAAGACCGAGGACTTCGCCGTGCTGCATCCCGGCGGGAGCCTGGGCCGCAAGCTGTTGAAGGTCAAGGACCTGATGCGTACCGGCAAGAAAAATCCGCTGGTTCGGCATGACACCAGTGTGCGCAAGGCGCTGCTGACCATTACCTCCGCCCGTGCGGGAAGCTGTACCGTGGTGGACAAAAAAGGGAAGCTGGTCGGTATTTTCACCGACGGCGACCTTCGCCGCCATCTCCGCGAAGACGAGGAGAACATTTTGAGCCGGCAGGTGGGCAAAGTCGCAACGCTGAAGCCTTTGTCGATCCAGAAAGAAAAACTGGCGGCTGAGGCGCTGCATCTTTTGAAGACGAAGAAAATCGACGAATTGCCGGTTGTGGACGAAAAAGGCAGGGCGGTCGGCCTGCTCGATGTTCAGGACCTTTTGAAGGCGGGTTTCGTTTAAAGTGGCGAAGAAGAAAGCCTACCGTTACCCGCTGTATCTTCTGGCGAGGTTGGCGGCGGCGATTTTCGGTCTTTTACCGAGGGCCTGGGCCCTTGCGGTGGCCGCGTGGGCCGGAAGAATGGCGTACACGCTTGTGGCAAGACAGCGTGATTTGACTCTCGCGAACCTGCGGTTTGCTTTTGCAGGCGAAAAGAGCGAGCAGGAAATCAGGGCAATCGCGCGCGGGGTTTTTGAAAACCTTGCAATGAACCTGGCGGAATTGCTCCAGCTCCGCAAGATTGACCCGAAAAATCCGGGCAGTCTGGTGGAAGGGATGGATGGCCTGGAAACTTACGGGCCGCTCTTGAAACAGGGCCGGGGCGTGGTTTCGATCACCGGGCACATCGGCAACTGGGAAATGCTCGGCGGTTTTCTTTTTACCCGGTGGCCGGGAGCGGTCCTGGGCCGCAGGATTTATTACGAGCCGTATAATCGCTGGATCGTGGACCTGAGAAAATCGGTCAACGTGGATACGATTTACCG
>CAZMMY010000231.1:0-3815 GCA_964567495.1 uncultured bacterium | reverse complement strand
AGGCTGAGGTTCATAAGCGCATCGTATTTTTCAGCCAGCTCGTCCTTATTGCCATAGAGCTTGATGCGGCCAGTGTCGTCCTTGAGGTCGCAGAAGGTGCTTTTGCCCATGATACGCCGGGCGGTGACTCGGCCGGCAGTGCGGATTTTACGGTTTTCGGAGAAATTTTCGAGGATTGAGGCGACTGGTTCTATTGGAAGGAACCTGCCTCCGTAGCTTCTCTGGGGTGCTGTCATTGTCTTATTTGCTTTATTTTTAAGAGGTTAAGTGCGATTCCGGATTCTAGTACAGTCCCCCCTAAGTGTCAACGCAATCCCCGGAAAACCTCTCAAAAAGTGCTTTTATATAAAAAAAGCTATGATAATATAAAAACCTTGTAAAACCTTTTATAATCATGCCGATATAAGAATCCAAATACTTTTGTCGATAATAGAAGGTTCCAAACAAGAGGAAGGCGAGGAAGGCTATGGTCTGGAGAATCGGCGAGCTTTTAATTCAAAAAAAGTTCATATCCTGGGAACAGCTTGAAGACGCGCTTTCCGAACAGCGCCGTACCAAAGAGATGGCGGGCGAAATCCTGGTCCGCAAGAAGTACATATCCCAGAGCCTTCTTTATAAGACACTGGCCGAGCAGTACAGTCTCCGTTATGTTGATCTGAAACGGACCAAGATCAACCCAAAGGCCATTGAGATGATCCCCCGCAGCATTGCCGAGAAATACCTGCTCATGCCCCTTGAAGTCAGCCCCGAGGCCCTGACCATCGCAATCGCCAGCCCCCTGCACGTATGGCCCGAGGCCGAGCTGAAGAAAATGACCCAGATTCCTGAGATCCGGGCGGTCCTTTCCCTTCCAGAAGACATCAAGGCCGCAATCCAGACCTCTTACCTCAGCCCAGCCGGAGCTGCGTTTCAGAATTAGGCGCTGCGCGAGCTTTTTGTCTTTAGCAGACAGCAATAAGTTCTCTTTCTTTTCCCTCATTTTCTTCCATTTATAATCCGTAACGCCTGCGGCGGGCTTTTCCGCCCTGAGGCGCTCTTCAATGGGCTACGGGCCCTGAAAAGACTAAGGCCTGCCTGTCTGCGGAGCCTCGCTGCTCCTTGTGAAGCAAGGCCAGCGTTTCCCCAGCCATGCAGGCCAAGTTTTTCCAAGGAGCCCTTCGCCTGATTTCATCGCGCTCAGGGCGGGGGTTAGTTTTAAAAAAATACGGTCCTGTCCGTGAGCGTTATGGGCGGAGGCTTCGTCGCAAGACTTGGGCGGGAGGCACGGAGAAACGGCGTTTCTTTCTGCCGAGAGGTCTCCGTGCCTCTCCGGCCTTAGTCTTTGCAGAAGCCGTAGCTCGCACGCTCGCGGACAGGACAAAAGGGCTCCGCGCCCAGCGGCAACGAATTATTGCTGAAAGGAATCTAAATGAGGAAGAAACGTTTATCGCCTGTCTGCTAAAGACAAAAAAGCCAGCACAGCGTTAAAACTTCAGGCGGGAATAAATCTCGCGGGTGGCGTATGATTTATTGAGAGTATAGAAATGTATCCCAGGCACACCGCGGTCTAAAAGGTCCTGGCACTGCTTGACTGCATAATCGATGCCGTAGGCTTCCACAGCCGCATGGTCGTCCGCCAGCCTCTCGATCGAAGCCTGCATGACCGCGGGAATTTTTGCGCCGCACATCGAAGCAAACCGCTGGATCTGGGCCCCTTGCGTGACGGGCATAATGCCGGCAACCACCGGAATTCTGACGCCTGCCTTCTTTAGTTTTTCTGCAAACCGGAAATAATCCCCGTTGTCGAAAAAAAGCTGCGTAATGACCGCGTCCGCTCCCGCCTTGACCTTCTCTTCAAGATGGCGGAAGTCCGCTTCCTTGTCCGGGCATTCGATATGGCCTTCCGGATAACCCGCAACAGCCAGGGCGAAAGCATCCTTGTAGCGGCTGTCGGAGCGAATAAAGCGCACCATCTCCGAGGCGTAAGTGAAACCGCCGGGAACGGCCTTGAAGGTCGTTTCGCCTTTAGGCGGATCGCCGCGCAAGGCGACGATATTCTCGATGTTCTGGCTCTTGAGTTCGCCCAGAATGCTTTCGATTTCCTGGCGGGTATGGCCAACGCAGGTCAGGTGCGCCGCGGCCTCGATCCCGATCTCGTTCTTGATACGGCCGACGATGCGAAGGGTGTTGGCCCGGGTCGTGCCCATAGCCCCGTAGGTCACAGAAACAAAGGAAGGCTTGAGTTTCTTGAGCTCGCCCGCGGTCTCGAACAGCTTCTGCTCTGCCTCGGCGGTCTTGGGCGGAAAGAACTCAAAAGAAAATGTATGCTTCTGCTTTTTATAGAATTCGGAAATCTTCATGAGGGCTCATGATAGCGGAAGAGACTGCGGGTGAAAACTTAAAATTTATACGTCAGATTGGCGGAAAGCCACTGCTCAATCTGCTCCAGGCTGACGCCCTTTCGAAAGGCGTAATCCTCGGCCTGGTCCTTTTCGATTTTGCCTACGCCGAAATAGGCGGACTGCGGGTGCGCGAAATAATAACCTGAAACCGACGAGGCCGGCAGCATGGCAAAATTCTCGGTCAGCGACACGCCTGCGTTTTTTTCAGATTCCAGCAGTTTAAAAAGAAGCGGCTTTTCGCTGTGGTCCGGGCAGGCTGGATAGCCGGGAGCCGGCCGGATGCCCGTGTATTTCTGGCGGATCAGGTCCTCATTGCTCAGATTTTCATTCCTGGCGCAGCCCCAGAACTCTTTCCTGACGCGCGCGTGCAGGTGCTCCGCAAAGGCTTCGGCCAGGCGGTCGGCCAGAGCTTTGATCATAATGGAACTGTAATCGTCGTGCGCTTTCTCGAAAGCCTTGACCGGCGCGTCGATCCCGATGCCCGCCGTCGAGGAAAATAACCCTATCCAGTCCGGCACGCCGCTTTCCTTGGGCGCGATGAAGTCGCTCAGGCAGAGGTTGGGCTGGCCCGCGGCTTTTTGGGTCTGCTGGCGCAGCATGCGGAAAGTCGCGCGCACCTTTCTCCGGCTTTCGTTTTCATAAATTTCAATGTCATCGCCCTCGGCGTTTGCCGGGAAGATCCCGATGACAGCCTGCGCGCGCAGCAGTTTTTCATCAACGATCTGCTTCAGCATCTTCTGCGCGTCGTCGAAAAGCGAGCGCGCTTCTTTTCCCATCTCGGCGTGCTGGAGAATTTCGGGAAATTTCCCTTTCAGCTCCCAGGTCTGAAAAAAAGGGCTCCAGTCAATGTTCCGGCTGATAGTCTCGAGGTCATAATCTTTAAAGACCTTGATCCCCGTCATGGCAGGCTTCGGAGGCGGCGATTTCTTCCAATCAATCAGAAAACGGTTGGCCTGGGCTTCCCGGATCGTGGCGTACTGGATTTTCTGCTTGCGATTGGCATGCTCCGCCCTCAGCTCTTCATAATCTTTCTTTTTCTTTGCCGTGAACTCCGCTTTTTTGGCTCCCAGCAGGCTGCTGACCACGTTCACACTGCGCGACGCGTCCAGGACGTGCACCACGGGGCCGCTGTAGGCAGGGTCGATCTTGACCGCGGTATGGACCACCGAGGTCGTGGCCCCGCCGATAAGCAGCGGAATTTTCAGCTTCCGGCGCTCCATTTCAGCCGCAACGTAAATCATTTCATCAAGTGAAGGCGTGATCAGCCCGCTCAAACCGATGATATCCGCTTTGTGCGCGGCAGCTTCCGCCAAAATTTTTTCGAGCGGCACCATGACTCCCAGGTCCGTAATCTCATAATTGTTGCAGCCCAGCACGACCCCAACAATGTTCTTGCCGATATCGTGCACGTCGCCCTTCACAGTAGCCATGAGA
>CAZMMY010000230.1:0-3819 GCA_964567495.1 uncultured bacterium | reverse complement strand
CCTCCGTCTTGCCGTAGCCGACGTCACCCGCGATCAGGCGGTCCATAGGCTTGGCGGTTTCCATATCCTTTTTGACTTCGGCGATGCCTTTCTTCTGGTCGTCCGTGGCTTCATACGGGAATTCGTCCTCGAAGGTTTTCTGCCAAGGATGGTCGGCCGGGAACGCAAAACCCCGGCCCATGCTGCGCTTGGCCTGGATCAGGATCATCTCGCGCGCGACGCCCGCGACCGCACGGCGCGTCTTTTCCTTGATGCGCTCCCATTCCTTGCCGTGGAGTTTCGTTAAACGCGGCGCGCGGCCTTCACCGCCGATGTATCGCTCGAGCGGCTCATGCGCCTCGATGTAGATGATCTCCTTGTCCGCATACTCAATGGCCATGTGACGGATTTTCTTTCCCTCGATCTGCAGCATCTTGCTGCCCAGGAAACGGCCGATGCCGTACTTGAGGTGCACGACATAATCGCCGGCCTTGAGGTCGCGGATTTTGGTGAGCGGCTCGAAGTCTTCGTATTCTTTCGCAAATTTGGCGGCGCGTTTCTCGAAATCGGAAGTCAGCGGGATCAAAAACAGGTCTTCGTAGCTCGCAAGCGAAACACCGTCGTGCGGCGAGAAATCGCGGATGGAATTGACCGTGTCGCCCTCAAACTCAATGCGGACAGGGCTGCGGTAAGTAACGGGGTAAATGTCGAAGATGGCGCCGCGGTAAGCGTAATCGCCGGGCCGGGCCACAAGCTCGCGTTTCTGGTAGCGCAGCTGCTGGAGGATTTCGACCAGCGACTCCCGCTCGAGCTGGTCTCCCGTCTTGATCTTCTTCAGTTCCATGACTACTCTTTGTAATTGCCGATGGCGGTCTTGATCTCGACGCCGTCTTCTTTTTCTTCCACGAGGATTTTGGCGACCTTGTCCGGCTTGTCGTCGCCGTTGAGGTCCAGGACCAGAAGGACGGTCGTAACGCCCCCTTCTTTTTTGGCCGCGGACTGCAGGACCACGCCCACCGTGTAATTCTGGGCATTGCCCATTAATTCAACGCCGTCGCCGGGCTTGGGATATCGCTGTTCGGTCCAGTCTGCGATATCGCTGTTGTCCCACACAATGGGCTTGCTCAGCTCTTCCGCCACGGGCTCGGGCACCGGCGCGGCGGCCTGCAGGGCAGGCACAGGCGGGTTTACAGGGCCGGGAACAACGGCCACAGGCGCAACCGCAGGGATGGCCGTGGCAGAGGAAGTGAAATCAGCAGGAGGCGCCGCAGGTTTGGAAGTGGCGCAGCCGGCAGCAAACAGGGCCAGAATCAGGGTAAACCAGCATTTTTCCATGCCTCTATCTTATCGGAAAATAGTGAATTCTCCCCGGGCTTTTTTTATGTGTCATCCTGAGCTTCAGCGAAGGATCTCGGCCTTTGGCATGGCACCAAGAGATTTACGCCAGCTTGTCATTCCTGCGGAAGCAGGAATCCAGGATCTGCATCCCAGCTTTCGCTGGGATGACGCATGACTTTATGGTAACGTACCGCCATGTGTTTCGGACCTGTTGCCAGTTTTACCAGCGCCGCCGTCCTGACCGGCGCCGGCGCCGTCACGCTCAAGACCACCCGCTCCAAAAACGAGCTGCTGTTCGCGGCCTTCCCCATTCTTTTCGGCGCCCAGCAGTTTATCGAGGGCCTGATCTGGCTTGGCGTGAACGACGGCCCGCTCGTGAACCTGCGCCGCCCGCTGGCCGCGCTCTTCATCTTCTTCGCCTACATCGTCTGGCCCGTGGCTTCCCCGCTCGCGATTTATCTTCTGGAGCCTGAGAAAAAACGGAAAATGATTCTGTCCGTCTTGATGGCCCTGGGCATCGGGACGGCGTGCTACCTCATCTGGTTCGTGCTGCATTACCCGCACCAAGTGAACGTGGTCGGCCATAGCATCCAGTATCACGTCAAAAAATTCCCCAACGAGATCGGGTTTATTTACCTGGGTTCGACCTACGTGCCCTACCTGTTTTCCAGCCACCGGGGCGTGGTCATTCTCGGCGTGCTGAACATTATCTTCGCGGCCATTTCGCGCTATTTCTACTGGAAGACCTTCGATTCGGTCTGGTGCTTCTTCGCCGCTGCCTTAAGCGTGGGTATTTTCTTCTTTCTGCGCTCTCTCCGCAAAACCAGCTCAGCAAAATAATTTTGAGGTCACAAATTGTGACCTCAAAACTTCTACTTCCGCAGACGAAAGCCGGAACATAAAGTCTTCCGGAAACCGGCGCGGATTGCGTTTCACTTGTTGATTAAGCTGCTTCGTAGAAACCCCATAAAGCTCGGCCAAGTCAGAATCCAGCATGACTCGGTGGCCACGAATGACAAATATCCTTCCGGCGATTTGCTCGTTCGTCAAAATCTTCATGTCAGGAGTTTACGGATTTCCAGGAGTTATCTCGATAGCGCGGATAAAGAAATCAATGAAAAGTAGGAATTATGAACACGGAACAGAGGGGGCTGGAAGAGAGAAAGCCGGTCGCATTTTGCGACCACCTCATTTGTGTCATCCTGAGCGAATAGAGCGCCCGCCAAACAACGCGGCGGGCAAGCCCACATACTTCCCGGCGGGTCCGCCGGTACTTTGGCAGAAAGGATCTCGGTCTTGCTTGTCATTCCCGCGCAGGCGGGAATCCAGGAGACCTGTCATTCTGAGGAGCAGAGCAACGAAGAATCTGCTTTTATTAGTATCTTGCTAATCCCCGGGGGCGTGCTAACGTACAAGTAAGCCTTTCGCAGGCGCCCCTGCTTCCTCCTGCCACTTTCACCACCATTATCACCCTCCACCAGGACGTCCCATGTGCTTCGGCCCTGTGGCAAGCTTCACCAGCGGCGCGATACTGACGGTTGCCGGAGCAGCCACGCTCAAAAGCGTGCGCTCGAAAAAAGAGCTCTTACTCGCGCTGTTTCCCCTGCTTTTTGAGGCCCAGCAAATCATCGAGGGGTTTATCTGGCTGGCGGTCGAGGACGGGCCGCTGCAGCGTTACCAGCATCCTCTGACCATGGCGTTCCTGTTCTTCGCCTACCTGTTCTGGCCCATCTTTTCGCCGCTGAGCGTTTACGCACTGGAGCCCGAGAAAAAACACAAACGGGCCATGCTGATTCTGCTGGCGCTCGGCATCCTAACCTGCGCTTATCTCTTCAGGATGATCCTGATTTACCCGCCGACGGTCACGGTCTTTAACCACAGCCTGCGCTATCAGACGCAGGACCGCCCCGGCCCGCTGATCCTGCTGTATCTGGGCGCGACCTTCGTGCCCTACCTGATTTCAACCTACAGGCCGCTGGTATTCCTGGGAGTTTTGAACATCATCTTCTGCGGGATTACGTATTACTTCCATGCCAGGAACTTCGATTCGGTGTGGTGCTACTTTGCTGCGGCTTTAAGTTCGGGGATTTTCTTTTTCATTCGATGGCTGCATCGGGACACGCGAACCGTCGAGGCCGTAAAACTCTATCCTGCCAGGCCCTTGTAGTTAAAAATATCTTCAAGCGTGAACTTCTTTTCAGGCGAGCAGTCGTTCAGTGCCCGTAAAATCCTGAGCTGGGCCCGCGCCTTGATCCTGCGGCCCTTCCTGCCCTTCGCCACCATCCGGAAGGTCAGATTGTCCGTGGTCTTGTTCACCAGGTCCGTGTCCGTGAGCATCAGCTCCCGTATGATCTTATCCAGCGGCTGAACACCCATATCCATTTCTTCGTTCATTTATTATTCCTTTAACTGCTTGGCGTCATGTGTTTCACTGCGGATTTACGCGGGGCTCTTCTTTTTTTTAAGTTTTCGCAACAACGGCGTGATAGATGTAAATACTAA
>CAZMMY010000229.1:0-3825 GCA_964567495.1 uncultured bacterium | reverse complement strand
TGGTTTTGGGCCCCGCTATCTGCATTCGATCGGTCAGCTGTACAAGGGGGGGACGCAAAGCGGTATCTTTGTCGAATTTTTTGTGAAGGACAGAAAAGACATGCGTGTTCCCGGCGAGCCGTATACCTTCGGCCAGCTGAAGACAGCCCAGGCGCTTGGCGACAAGGAGGCTATCGAGGATAAAGGGCTTCCGTTTGCGGCGGTCGATCTGGGAACAGATCCGGTGAAAGGTCTCAAAATTTTCGAAGCCCGCCTTGCGGATTGCTCACGGAATGCGGCTCCAAAAAAGAAAAAATAAGCTCACCATCGCCGTTCTGGTCCTTGCGGCGCTCTTGCTGCCCGCAGTCACGGCGTCCGCTGAGAAAGATAAGGTTCGTTTTTCCGAGAGCGGGGGATACTGGGTTTTTTATTCATTCGGCGTTTCGCGTGCGATGCCTGAGCTGGGCCCGGACACGTATCGTGAGCTGAATTACAAGCTGGTTTACAGGTCTGACTGGGCCGTGGCGGCGAAAGACAGGCTGGTTGAAGTCCTGTTCATGGATAAGAGCAGCTTTTATGTGGTCCGGGATGTTGCGGCTGGAAAGAATTTTAACTCCCAGGGCGAATTTTACGGTTCGCTCTGGCTGCCCGAAAAACGGGCGGGGGACGTTAAAAGGGTAGAGATTCGGGAAACTGTTACTGGATCTCTGGAAGCGCCGCTTCAGCAGACGGGACAAAATGCCGGGCCGGCTGTTACGAAGAGCCGGAGACCTATTATCAGGCGCTATGTGCGGCGCAAGAAGGTCCAGCCGGGGCAGGCGCCGGCTCCTCCCGCGGAGAGTAAAGCTCCACAGCCAGTCATAACTAACGATGTGATTACAAAGACGCTGTCGGAGCAGACGGGGCGCCTGAAAACAGAAGAGGACCCGGAGTCAGCAGGGGTAGAAGACGAGGAAGAGGAAGAATAATGTTTCTAAAGAAAATGGCGCGAAGGGCGTTATTACATCTGTACTTTATGAAACTTACCCCCTATGTTCTTCCGGTTTTTCTCGCGGCCGTTCTGACGGGCTGCGGCACTCCCGGTCCGGTTCGTCCGCCGGCTACCGGCACCCAGCTCACCTCTGTGACCGGCGCAACCCTGTATCAGGGCCCCCAGACCGTTTACCATACTGTCGGCCCGGCCGAAACCCTATGGCGCATCGCCAAGACTTACGATGTCCCCATGGAGACGCTGCTCCGGGCGAATAAGCTCGATGACCCGACCAAGATCAAAAAGGGCCAGAAGATCGTCATTCCGAACACGCGCGGCCCGCGGCCCGTGATTCCTCTTTATCCCACGAAACGCTGGAGCCACATCGTGATTCATCATACGGCCACCCACACGGGCGATGCTTACTCTATCGACCAGATGCACCAGAAGCGTGGTTTCTGGAACGGGCTTGGCTATCATTTCCTTATTGATAACGGCACTGAAGGTAAGGCTGACGGGCAGATTCAGGTAGGCCCCAGATGGATCAAGCAGCAGGACGGCGCGCACGCCAACGCTGCGGGCATGAACGAGAAGGGGATCGGTATCGTGATTGTGGGAAATTTCAGTGAAAGCCGCGTGAGTCAGAAAGAGCTCGACAGTCTTGTGTTTCTTACGCGGACCCTGCAGAAGTACTACAAAATTCCTTCCGGCAACGTTATCCGCCACAACGACGTGCCCGGTAAAAATACCGAATGCCCGGGAAAGAATTTTCCCTGGAGCGAATTCAAGCGCCGGATTTAACCCTCAAAAATAATTTTGTATACCCTGGCGCCAGATTCCTGGATCTGGATCCTGAGCCGGTGGTTTCCCGCAGGCAGTCTCTTCGTCAGCTGATATAACTCCGCATCATGAATAAATACGTAACTTTTCTTTCTTTCCATCACCACTTGGCGGCCTTTCTTTTTTTTGTCGAGCGGCGCACCGTCTACAAGGATTTCTGCAGGGATAGGCGCGTCAAAACTGCTTCCAGCGAGCAGATAAAGCGGTCTTCCGTCCCAGATTAACTCGAGGGCCGATGACGGTTTGGTGCTTTCAAAGAATTTTTCTCCGATCTTCCACTGGCCGTCCAGGTAGAAGTCGCCGGGGCGCGTAATCTCCGGGATTTTGAAAGCCTGCGGCGTTTCCGAGCGCAGGCGGCCGATGTTGCCGAGCTGAGTGGATTTATTTGACGCAAGTACGATGGTCTGGGCCGGGATGATCGCAGGCGGGTCGAACTTGGAAAATTCTTCCTCGAATTCTTCTCCGGCGCGCAGCAGCAGCTCCTGGATTTTTTTCTCCTGGCTTTCGAACGATTCGCCTGGGTAGTGGACACTCATAATACGACCCGTTGCATCGATCAGGTAATGGACCGACGGAGCAAGATTGTTGTAGGCCTGCCACATGGTTCGCTGCGAATCGAGGCCGATGGGGAAATTGACTCCGAGTTTTTTAGCGACCTTCAGGAGATGTTCTTTTTCGAGATCAAAGTCATTTTCAGGGCTGAGCAGCGCCACGACCCGGAAACCAAAAGGCCGGTACTTCTGCTGCATGGCTGTCAGGAAAGGGACCTTTTGGAGCGATTCCACAAGGTTGGGATTGAAGAAATCCACCAGCACGACGCTGCCCGCCAGGCTTTGCCGGCTTACTGGTTCCCTCGCATTGATCCATTCGCTGATGTTCAGAAACTCCGGCATTTCGGGGCGGGTCTGAAGGGCTGCGGAAACATGAGGAGCGTGGAGCGTGAGAGCCGCTACGAGCAGCCAGGCCAAATTTTTTTTAAGGTTCATTTCCGCTCCCTAATTCTTGCTGGCGCTCGGTTTACAGCGGCTGAAAATGCCGCGCCGGCGGCCGGGGCATTGACAAACCGCGAATTCAGGTAGATTATATGCGTACTTATGACGACAGCAACTGCGAAGTATAACTATCCTAAAGCCATGAAACCGTCCCGCGCGATGCGCGCAATTTTTATGCGCATCCACGCGTGGCACAAGGTTTGTCTTGTGCAAACCCATGGGCATACGGAGGTTAGCAGCGTCTAGTAAGCAGCAGCACTAAAAGCATAACATACCGAAAAGCCCATGGTTGCAACAGCAGCCATGGGCTTTTTGCTTTTCAGGCATGTTATGCGCAACCCGCCCCCCGAGGGCAAAAGGAGAAGTCCAATGAACGCAGTCCAGAGAAGAGGGGCCCCGGCAAGAGATCAGGCCGGCCGGGATCCGGTCAGAGTTACGGCCTTGCTGTACCTTCAGGAGGCATTGCTGAAGGAGCGGTATGAGGAATGCAGGGAGATCCTCTCGATCGCCAGGGAGTTCGGCGCAGACGAGACGGAGATCCGCACGCTTCTGGAGAATCCAAAGGGTGCTTTGTATTTTCTGAAAAGAAAGTAAAATACGGAGAGCGCTATGAGAAACGACATGCATCGATGTTCGCGAATGCGGGTAAGAGAATGGAATGGGCATGCCCTTATCGCCCTGAGCATCCTTCTTTTCTGCGCGGCAGCAGGGCGTGCGGACCTGGAAATTGAAGAAGCCCGTTTCAGGCCCGAACGCCCTCTTGCCGGATTGCCCGTGGCGGTTTATGCTATGGTTCGTAACAACGGAAGCGAAGCGGTGCGTAATTTTGACGTTACCATTACATTAACCCGGAACGGCAAGAACCTTAAAACGATCAGTTCTGTGCCCGTGCTTTCAGAACTTCCCCGGGCCGGTGTGGGACTTTCCCTCCCTGTCGATCTGGGCATTTTGAGTGAAGGTGATTATCAGGTCCGCATGACCGTGGAAGTCACCAGGCAACAAACCCCGATGCAGCACATGATTGGTTTAGCGGCGGCATGTTGC